>NZ_PSWN01000016.1:76602-77835 GCF_002932815.1 Rathayibacter sp. AY1B4
CACACCTCGTACAACCGACCTCGGAGCCGATGACGACGAAGGAGGAATCCGCTCGATCGAGCACCGCCGAGCTCACCGCCGAATCGCGTTCCAGCGATTCGTCGTAGCGGTACGCTCCCCGCTCCACGAAACGCCCCCCTCGGAAAGCCGACCGCGGAGCGGATGACGACGGAGGAGGAATCCGCTCAATCCAAGAGCAGCGCCGGTTCCTCCAGCACGCTGGCGACGTCGGCGACGAAGCGGCTGACGACGTCGCCGTCGACGACGCGGTGGTCGAAGGAGCCGCCGACCGTGGTGACGAAGCGGGGGCGGACCTCGCCGTCGACGACCCAGGGCTTCTGCTTGATCGTGCCGAGGGCGATGATCGCGACTTCGCCGGGGTTGAGGATGGGGGTGCCCGTGTCCATCCCGAACACGCCGATGTTGGTGATGGTGATGGTGCCGTTCTGCATGTCGGCGGCGGTGGTCTTGCCGTCGCGGGCGTCGAGGGTGAGCTTCTCGAGGGCCTGCGCCAGTTCGAGGAGGCTCATCGACTGGGCGTCCTTGACGTTGGGGACGAGCAGTCCGCGCGGGGTGGCCGCGGCGATGCCGAGGTTGACGTAGTGGCGGACGACGATCTCGGTGTCGGTCCAGGCGGAGTTGACGGTGGGGTTGCGGCGGACGGCCCAGATGATGGCCTTGGCCATGATGAGCAGCGGCGAGACCTTGACGCCGGCGAAGTCGGGCGAGTTCTTGAGGCGCTTGACGAACTCCATGGTGCGGGTCGCGTCGACGTCGACGAAGACGCTGACGTGGGGCGCGGTGAACGCGCTCGTCGACATCGCGGCGGCGATCGCCTTGCGGACGCCGCGCACGGGGATCCGCTCCTCGCGGTCGTCGCCCCAGGCGGGGGTCTGGATGTTGCGGAAGACGCTGGCCTGGGAGGCGTGGCGGATGACGTCGTCGCGGGTGACCTCGCCGGCGAGGCCGGTGGCCTGCACCTCGAGGAGGTCGACGTCGAGGTCCTTCGCGAGCTTGCGGATCGGCGGCTTCGCGATGACGGGGAGCGCGGCGGCGGCCGGCACGGAGGCGGGCCGGGCCGGGGCCGTCGGGCGGGCGGCGGGCGCGGCGGCCGGGGCGGTGGCGCCCGGTCGGCGGCGGCGGGTCTGGACGTGTCCGCCGGCGGTGCCGTAGCCGACGAGCGCGGCTCCGGAGCCCTCGCCCGGCTCGGTGGTGGAGGGGGCGGGCGAGGGC
>NZ_PSWN01000017.1:0-72199 GCF_002932815.1 Rathayibacter sp. AY1B4
GCGGCTACCTCCTCGAGGTGCTGCCCGCGCTGATCCTCCTGGGCGTCGGTGGAGGTCATGGGTCGATGCTCCGCCGCCCCGGGGCGGGCCGCGAGGATCCGTGCCGTTCCGGCATGCGGCGCGACCGCCCGTGCCAGGATGGCGTCGTGCCCGAGACCCCGCCCGCCCCCTCCGACGACGAGATCGTCGCCGCCGTCGGGCCACGGCTCCGGCGCCTGCGCACCCGCCGCGACCGCACGCTCGCGTCCCTCGCGGCCGAGACCGGCATCTCGGCGAGCACTCTCTCGCGCCTCGAGAGCGGCGGCCGCCGCGCAACGCTGGAGCTGCTCCTCCCGATCGCCCGCGCCCTCGGGGCGCCGCTCGACGAGCTCGTCGGCGCCGCGCCGGAGGATCCCCGCGTGCACGGGCGGCCGGTGCGCCGGAACGGCATGCTCATCCAGCCGCTCAGCCGCGACGCGGGCGCGCTCCAGGCGTTCAAGCACACGCTCCCGGCCGGGCCGGTGACGGAGCCGGCGGAGCAGCGCGCGCACGAGGGCTTCGAGTGGCTCTACGTGCTGAGCGGGCGGCTCCGCCTGCGGCTCGGCGAGCACGATCTGGTGCTGCCGGCCGGCGAGGCCGCCGAGTTCGACACCCGGGTGCCGCACTGGTTCGGCCGCGCCGACGAGCAGCAGGTCGAGTTCCTCAGCCTCTTCGGCCGCCAGGGCGAGCGGATGCACGTGCGAGCGTCCACGCGCCGCTGAGCGCGGTCACGCCTCGCCGAGCACCTCACGCGCGAAGCCCTCGGTGCGCGCCCGCAGAGTCGCGACCCGCTGCGCCCGCGCCGCCTCGAGGTCGAACCCGATGTAGGCCACCGACGGGCGCCGCCGCACGTTCACCGAGCACTCGAAGCGGGAGCAGACGAGCGTGCCGAGCGAGTCCCCCGCCCGCCCGGCCGCTCCGGCCTTCCGCGCCCCGAAGAAGACGACGTCGTTCGGGAGCTGCACGTCGCGGCACCACGAGCACTGCGCCCGCGAGCGCGGTAGGGCGTCGGCCTGGGTGAGCAGGACCCCGACGAGGCGCTCCTCCAGCGGCACGACGACGTAGGCGCGGCGGCCCATCCTCCGGTCGCGCCAGCCGAGGTGGTCGATGACCGACCAGTCCAGCGCGTCGAAGTCCTTCGGCAGCGCGAGATCGGCGACCTCCTTGCGGGAGGCGTTGACGAAGGACTCGCGGATCTCGGTCTCGGTCAGTGGCTGCATGGCGCTTCCGAGCCTAGGCCGGGATCAGCCCAGGTGGGCGACGGCCTCCTTCGGAGCCTGGGCGAGGAACTCCTCCTTCTTCACCCGGATCATCGCGACGGCGACGACGGAGGCGACGACCAGCCCGATCGCGGCCGCGACGAAGACCGCGGAGTAGCCGTCGACGAAGGCGACCGGCGACTGCTGCTCGCCCGCGACTCCCGCGTAGAGGGTCGTGAAGATCGACAGCCCGATCGAGCCGCCGATCTGCATGGCGGCGTTCGCGGTCGCTCCGGCGGCACCGGCGTCGTGGGCCGCGACTCCGGTGAGCGCGAGGTTCTGCAGCGGCACGAAGACCATCGCCATGCCGACGCCCAGGAGGATCAGCGCGGGCAGCACCTCGAGGAGGTAGCCGCCGTCGGGGGTGATGCGGCTCAGGTAGAGGAGCCCGGTTGCCGCGATCAGCGGGCCGACGATCATCAGCACGCGCGGGCCGGTGCGCGGCAGCAGCTTGGCGGCGACTCCGGCGACGATCATGATCGTCACCGTCATCGGCAGATTGGCCAGGCCCGCCTCGAGCGGCGGCAGGCCCAGGACCAGCTGCAGGTGCAGGGTCAGGTAGAGGGTGGAGCCGATCATCACGCTGCCGACGATCGCCTGGACCAGGAAGGCTCCGCCGCGGACGCGGTCGGCGACGATGCGCAGCGGCAGCGACGGGTGGTCCGAGCGGGCCTGGATCCGCACGAAGAGGGCCAGCAGCAGCACGCCGACGAGGAGGAAGCCAAGGGTGTCGACGCGGAGCCAGCCCTGCTCGGCGAGGGTGAAGCCGTAGACGACGCTCGCGAGCCCGAGCGCGACGGTGATCGTCCCGGCGACGTCGAAGCGGTTGCGCCCCTCCGCGCGGCTCTCGGTGACGAGCAGCTGGCCGGCGATCGCACCGACCACGACGACGGGGACGTTGACGAGGAGGCACCAGCGCCAGTCGGCGAACTCGGTGAGCAGCCCGCCCAGCACGAGGCCGACGGCGGCGCCCGCTCCGGCGACCGCTCCGAAGACGGCGAAGGCCGTGCCCCGCTCGCGGCCGGAGGGGAAGGAGACGGTGAGGAGGGCCAGAGCGGCCGGAGCGAGCAGCGCGGCGAAGGCGCCCTGCAGCCCGCGGGCGGCGATCAGCTCGGTGCCCGAGGTGGCGAGGCCGCCCCAGGCGGAGGCGGCGCCGAAGCCGATCATGCCGATCAGGTAGGTGCGCTTGCGGCCGGTGTAGTCGGCGATGCGGCCGCCCAGGAGCAGGAGCGCGCCGAACGCGAGGGCGTAGGCGGTGACGACCCACTGGCGCTCGACGTCGGTGAGGCCGAGGTCGGCCTGCGCGGCGGGGAGGGCGATCGTGACGATGGTGCCGTCGAGCACGACGACGAGCTGCGTGAGCGCGAGGATCACGAGCACCCACCAGCGGCGGGCGGAGGAGGGAGCGGACGGGGAGGGCATGGCGGCCTTTCACACGGAGCGGAGCGGGACCGGCGGGTCCGGATCCGAGCCGCGTCATCGGGGCCGAACCACCCCAACCAGTTGGTTGGGCGAAGAAGAGTGTATCGTTCGAGCGCCCGGAGGTGAACCATGGAGCCGACATCCGATGCGGCGCTGCCCGCGCGCGAGCGGATCCTCCGCGCGGCCTCCGTCGAGTTCGCCGCCCACGGCTTCGCGGGCGCCCGGGTCGACCGTGTGGCCGCGGCCGCGGGTCTGAACAAGGAGCGGCTCTACGCCTACTACGGCGGCAAGCGCGGCCTGTTCGTCGCGACCGTCGTCGAGGCGCTCGGCGCTCTCGACGAGACGCTCCTCGCCGAGGCGGCGGACCTCCCCGACCTCGCGGGCCGCATGTTCGACCATGTGTGGGAGCACCCGGAGTTCCTGCGCCTGCTCACGTGGGCGCGCCTGGAGGGAGCCGGCGTCTGGGAGGAGGCCGGCGAGCAGCTCGGCGGGGTCCCCGCCCCCGAGGCCCGGGTCCTCGAGTGGCAGCGCACCGGCGTCGTCAACGCGAGCTGGTCCGCCGACGACCTCTTCATCGCCCTCCTCGGCCTCTGCGAGATCTGGCACCTCACCCCCTTCGCCTCCCGGGGCGGGGAGGAGACGCGCGACCGCCGCCGCGCCTTCGTCGTGCACGTCGCGCAGCTGGTGGGCGCACCGCGCTGAGGCCGACCCCTCCCCCGGCAACGGAAGCGACGTCGGCATCTCCGATCCGGACGCGGTGGACGGGGCGGCTCATCCCTCCGAGCCGGAACCCGACGGATCGGAGGGGAGTGGGAGGTCCCACGGATCCGGCTTCGGGACGACCCCTTCATCACCCGGAAGGACCGCGCCCGCCGCGCGCTGAGCCTCGTCCTCGAGGAGGAGTGATTCGAAATCGCCGGGCGCGCACGGCATCTCCGCCCCGATCATGTACATCTCCTCGACGGCGCCGGTGACGAAGCTCGCCCGGAGCACCGGTCCGCCCTGCCCGTAGACCGTCGGGCGCGGAGTCGAATCGGTCACTCTCACCGTCATCCCCAGCGACTCCCAGTAGTCCGCGACCTTCCGCGCATCCCCCTCGACATCGGTGCCCGCCGGGGCCCACCAGTCGTAGCTGTAGCTCGCACCGCTCACCCGGTCGCCGGGGCCGCACACATCGGGCCTGGCCGCGCCACTCCGCGGCCACCACCCCTCCACATCGAGCCGCCCCGCGGAGTCCCGCACGAACCCCACCACCCGGTCCCGACCCTCCCGAGGACTCATCGTGCTCACCGGTCTCGCCTCCTTCTCCGTTGCACATGCGGTCATCGACATCACCAGCAGAGCCGCGACCGTCAGCGTGACGCCCGTCCGCTGAGGAGAGCCTCTACCCGCCATGGGAGGCTCCCACGACCGCCTTCTGGAAGGCGGTCGGTCCGAGCGGCCGGTTCTCGGTCAGCCGGTCGAGTCGCCGGGAGACGGCCCACGCCGCGTTCTGCAAGGACTCGGTGTTCTTGTCGAGATACCCCGCGAGATCGCCGTCGTCGCTCTTCAGTGAAGCGTGATCCGTCACGATCCTCCCGGCGTCGCCTCCGGTCTCCACACCGAAGACGCGCGCGCCGAAGTCCTCGTCAGCGGGATCCGTGTGGTGGTTCCAGCTGAAGGCGCGGCCCATCCACGCGGCCTCGTCGCCGCTCTCGGTCTCGCCGAGGTACTTGTCCCGCGCCTGCCCCGCGAAGACGGATTCCGCGTGCAGGTCGCTCGCCTCGTCGACGCTGTCCGGGAGGCCGGCCGAGCCCAGCGTCACGACGACCCCGAGCTCGACGTCCGAGCGCGAGGCGGCGACGGCCATGACGGTGCTGCCGTAGGAGTGGGCGACGACGTTCGGCTTCGGCAGGTCGTCGCCCCGGACCGCGGAGAGCCCCTGGACAGCCGAGGCGAGTGCGGCGCCGCCGGCGACCGCCTGGTTCGAGGTGAGGACGTCCATGCCGTTCCCGCCGAGCCGCGCCATCGGCGGGGTCTCGTAGCCGATCCAGGAGATGACGGCGCTGCCGGGCGGGAGGAGCGACTGCAGATTCTGCGACGCCTTCGTCCATCGGGTCATGCTCTCCGTCGTCTGTCCCATCCCGGGGACGGCGTAGGTGACGTTCGTGGCGGTGTCGGGATCGCCGATCGAGACGGCGGCGAGCGGAGGCTCGTCGGCGGTCAGGGAGATGAGGAAGCGCGGGTCCTGACCGAGACCGCGCCGGAGCGATGCCCGCACGTCCCTCAGCGCCACCAGCTGCGACTCCACCGCCGCGAGTCGCTCCCTGTCGCCCGCCTTCCCGCGCAGGCCCGCCGCCTCGCTCCTCAGCGCCGCGATCCGCGCCCTCAGCGCCCTCTCGTTCGCCCTCACCCGGGCGCGGTAGGGAACACCCTCCAGATTCCCGATCACCCCGGGCAGACCGGCGACCAGCGCCTCCTGCTGCGGCGAGAAGCGCGCGCCGTCCGTGGAGTCGAGGCTCCGCCACCAGTCGTTCACGAGGGTCGGAGCCAGTCGCCCGAGGCGGGCCGCGAGATCGGGCGACGCGGCGAGGAGTGTCGCGAGATCGTCGGACGAGAGCGCCGCGAGGGAGTCGAGCAGGCTCCGGCCGCCCCGGGGCCGCGCCAGGGTGCCGACGGCGTCGAGGACGGGAACGGAGAGCGCCGCTCCCCCGGCGGCGGTGAAGGCCAGGGAGATCTGCTCGACCCAGGTCGCGTCGGCCGCACCGATCGACAGCAGCTCGCGGAAGCCCCGGAGCACCGAGAAGGACTCGACCGGCGCCCACGAGCAGCGGTTGCCGAAGGCTCCCCAGGCGGCCATCAGATCCTGGAGCCGGGAGCGCATAGCCTCGTCCGCCTGCCGGGTCTGCGAGACGAAGACGTCGAGACGCTCGGGGTCGGCGGAGGTCGTGCCTCCCGCGGCGGAGCCGCCCGGGGACGTGCGGGGCACCGACCGGGGGGAGAACAGCGCACGGATCGGCGGAGGCACGACCGGCCGATCGGACGGCGGCCGGTCGACGACCTCGTCGACGCCCGCCGCGAGGGCCGCGACCGGATCGAGGCGGCGCTGCTGCTCGCGCTCGTCCGCCCGCCGCTCCCAGGCCGCGTACTCCTCCCGGCGCCGACGCTCCTCCTCGGCCTTCCGTGCCACGAGCCGAACCGTGTCGGCGAGCTCGTGCAGCTCGGCGCTCAGCCGACCGCGATTCTCCCTGTCGCAGACGCAGACCCGGCGGAACAGCTCGGCGTACGCGCCGCGGAACTCGCCCAGCGCGTACTCGGCAGCGACGGACCTCAGCAGCCCCTGGGAGGCGAGCGCCTCCGCCGCCTCGTCCGAGGCGCGGACCAGCTCCGCCGCTGCTGCATGGTTGAAAGAGAACAGGGTCATCGCCTCCTGAGTGAGAACATCTCAGGAAATGTAGAACGACCACGACGGCGTCGGCACCGGGTGGCGCGAGACGGCACGCGGTCAGCGCGCCCGCGCCGCGTCCGGCGGCACGCAGAAGTGGCGCGGACCCCGTCGGTCCGCGCCACTCGTTCAGATCACGCGGCTCACTCCGCCGCGGTCAGCCGCTCCAGATATCCCGCGAACGCGCGCAGGTCCTCCTCGGGCCAGGCGCTCAGCGCCTCCTGCATCCGCTGCCGCTGACGGCCGCCGAGGTCGCGCATCCGCTCGCATCCGGCCGAGCTGAGCGAGAGGAACCGCGCTCGGCCGTCGGCGGGATCGGAGGTCATCTCGACCAGGCCCAGCTCGGCGAGCTGGCGGGCCTGGCGGCTGATCGCGCTGCGGTCGACCCCGAGCCGCTCCGCCGCGGCTCCGGAGTGGACCGGACCGCAGCGCTCGAGGATCCGCAGCAGCCGCAGTCCGAAGGGCGGCAGCGCCGGGTCGATCGACGCCGCCGCGTCCCGGACGGCGAGGCGCACCTGGACGGCGAGCACGGTGATCTGCTCCTCGACCTCGTGCAGCGCCTCGGCCGAGGGCGCGGCGGCGGGCATCAGGAGCGCTCGATCACGTCGACCGAGCCGGTGGGAGCGGCGTGCCGGGCGTGCCCGACCGGCTCCTCCTGCCGCTCCTCGTCGGCGTGGCGGCCGTGTCCGGCGGGAGTGGCCTCGCGACCCTCCCGGGCGTGCGTCGCGTCGTCCGTCCGCCGGGCCTGGCCGACGGGGCGGAGCGCCGCCTGGCCGTCCGAGGCGGCGATGAGGGCGTCCTCCGCGGCCTGCAGCGGAGTGGTCGGCTCCGCCTTGAGCTGCACCGCGTTCTTCGAGCCGAGACTCACGTTGGGCAGGAGGACGACGGCGATCAGCGTGACCACGGCGAGCGGGATGCTGTAGAGGAACACGTCGCCCACGCCGATCCCGTAGGCGCTCTCGACCACGACGCGCACGGCGTCGGGCAGGGTCGCCGGCTGCGGGATCGTGCCGCTGCCCAGCGCCTGCGCGGCGAGAGCCTGGTCGGCGGGAGCGAGACCCGCGATGCCGGTCTTGATGCGGTCGGCGATCACGGTGCCGAGCATCGAGCCCAGGACCGAGACTCCGACGGTGCCGCCGAGGCTGCGGAAGAACGTGACCGCGCTGGTCGCGACGCCGAGGTTCTTCACCTCGATCGAGTTCTGCACCACCAGGACGAGGTTCTGCATCAGCATGCCCAGGCCGGCGCCGAGGACGGCCATGTAGATCCCGACGAGGACCAGGTCCGTGTCGTAGCGGAGGGTGCTGAGGAGGGAGGTTCCGATCACGGCGAGCACGCCGCCGCTGATCATGATCGCCTTCCACTTGCCGGTGCGGGAGATGATCCCGCCGAAGATCGTCGACGCGATCAGCAGGCCGGCCATCATCGGGATGGTGAGCAGGCCCGACTGGGTCGGCGTGGCTCCGCGGGCCAGCTGCATGTACTGCGCGAGGAAGACGGCGACGCCGAACATCGAGACGCCGACCGAGATGCTCGCCACGACGGCGAGGCTGAAGGTGCGGTTCTTGAACATCCCCATCGGGATGATCGGCTCAGCCACGGTGAGCTCGGTGATCACGGCGGCGATCAGCAGCACGACGGCACCGCCGACCATGACCGCGGTCTCCCACGAGGCCCAGTCGAAGTCCTTGCCGGCGAGGGAGACCCAGATCAGCAGGAGCGAGACTCCGCCCGCGATGAGCACGGCGCCGAGGTAGTCGATCCGCACCTTGCGCTTCGGGTGCGCGGGGAGGCGGAGGGTCATCTGGAGGAGGACGATCGCGACGATCGCGACGGGCATCGCGATGAAGAAGTTCCAGCGCCAGCCGAACGCGTCGGTCACGACGCCGCCCAGGAGCGGGCCGCCGACGGTGCCGATCGCCATCACGCCGCCGAAGAGGCCGGCGTACTTGCCGCGCTCACGGGGGCTGATGATGTCGGCCATGATGATCTGGCTCAGCGCGGCGAGTCCGCCGGCGCCCAGGCCCTGGAACACGCGGAAGACGATCAGCATGTTCGTGTCCTGCGAGAAGCCGGCCAGAGCGGAGCCGATGACGAACAGGCCGAGGGCGAGCTGGATCAGCAGCTTGCGGTTGAACAGGTCGGCGAACTTGCCCCAGAGCGGAGTGGAGACCGTGGTCGCGAGCAGGGTCGCGGTGACGACCCAGGTGTAGGCGTTCTGGTCGCCCTTGAGGTCGGAGATGATCCGGGGCAGCGAGGTCGACACGACCGTGCCCGCGAGGATCGAGACGAACATGCCCAGCAGCAGGCCGCTGAGCGATTCGAGCACCTGGCGGTGCGACATGGCGCCGTCCGGCCCGGCGGGGGCGTGCGGCGCGGTGGTTCCGCGCGATGCGGCGCGGTGTTCGGGGTGTGACATGGGCTCCTCTTCAGCACGGCGGCGGTTCTAGTTGACTGCGATCAACTATTGACCGAGAGCAACTATATAGCCGGGCGTCACGAATCTCCAGTGGCACTCTGCTGCCGTCCAGGCGCCGCTCCGGCCGCGCCTATCCTCGGAGCATGGACAACATCGATCGGAAGATCCTCGATCTGCTGCGCCAGAACTCCCGCGCGGGCTACGGCGACATCGGCGGCGTGGTCGGGCTCTCCGCCTCCGCGGTGAAGCGCCGCGTCGACCGCCTCGTGGCCGACGGCGTGATCCGCGGCTTCACGATCAAGGTCGACCCCGCGGTCGACGGCATGGCCACCGAGGCCTACGTCGAGCTCTTCTGCCGCGGCACCGTCGCTCCGGACGAGCTCCGCCGCATCCTCTCCGCGGTCCCCGAGGTCGTCGACGCGGGCACGGTCACCGGCTCCGCCGACGCGATCGTCCACATCCGCTCGCGCGACATCCCCAGCCTCGAGCTCGCCCTCGAGAAGGTCCGCATCGCGCCCAACGTCGACCACACGCGCTCCGCGATCGTCCTCTCCCGCCTCATCCAGCGCAGCGAGGCCTGACGGATCGCGCCACCTCCTCGACGAGCGTCGCGACCGCCTGGTACTTCATACCTGTATGGTGAATCCAGGAGGGCGAGCATGAGCGACAGGGAACAGGCCGGTACGGCGGCACGACGGAGACGGCGCATCTGGCTGATGCTGCCGGCTCTGTTCGTCGGCGTCCTGGCCGGGCACCTCGTCGCGACCGCGGTGGGCGCCGAGGATCCGTGGGACGTCGTGGTCACCGCCGCCGTCGCGGCAGCGGTGGCGTCCGTCGTCCTCGCCCTCGTCGACCGGCGGCGCTGAGCCCTCCCTCCTGGATCGGAATCCGAGGGAGGGAACGACGATGGAACGACAGAGGACGAGCACGGCACTGGTCGCGGCGGCGGCCGCTCTGCTGGCGGTGCCGCTGTTCACAGCGCAGGCCGCGCACGCCGAGCCGGCGAGGCAGGAGACGAGCAGCCGGGTGCACCTCGAGGCGCGGGGCGGATCGGCGTCGACGGTGACCTTCGACGTCACCGACGGCACGCGGATCGTCGAGCTGGCGGGCGGCGGGGTCGGCTTCACGGACGGCGCCGAGACGTCCGACGCACTCCCGGAGAGGATCGACGTCGGACGCGGCCGCACCGTGTCGGGCCACTGGTCGATCGACGACTCCGACACGCTCACCTTCCACTTCGCCCCGGACTCGGCGTCCCGCTCGGCGGCGGGCGGCCTGCACCTGAACAGCGACTGGAGCTCGCCCGAGTGGGGCCACTGCGTCGCCGGGAGCGGCGTCAGCGGTGCCGCGACCGGCGGGGTGATCGGCGCGATCTCCGGTCCCGGCGCGATCGCCTCCGCGACCGGCGGGCTGCTCGCGGGGATCATCGGCGGAGCGATCACCTGCTGAGCGCCGCCTCCTGAACGACCCGGATCAGGTGGGCGCGTCCGCTGCGGCGTGGACGCGCTCGCCGCCGATCCAGGTGCCCAGCACCCGGGTGTCCCCGATCGCGCCGGGGTCGCCGGCGAAGGGATCCCGGTCCAGCAGGGCGAAGTCCGCCGCGAGTCCCACGGCGATCGAGCCCGACTCGCCCTCCAGGCCGTTCACCCACGCCGAGCCGGCCGTGGAGGCGGAGAGGGCGGTGGCGAGGTCGAGGCGCTGCTCCGGGAGGAACACCTCCTCGCTCCACCCCGGCTCGCGCTCGCACGGCGCCGAGAGCCGGTTCACCGCGACGTGGATCGCGGCGAGCGGGTCGGGCGTCGACACCGGCCAGTCGCTCCCCGCGGCGAGCACCGCGCCCGAGCGGAGCAGGTCGCCGAACGGGTACTGCCACGAGCCGCGCCGCTCACCGAGGAACGGCAGCGTCAACTCCACCATCTGCGGCTCCAGCGAGGCCCACAGCATCTGCAGGTTGGCCGCGACGTCGAGCGCACGGAAGCGCGGCAGGTCGTCCGGATGCACGACCTGCAGGTGGGCGAGGTGGTGGCGGTTGCCGCGGCGCCCGTTCGCCTGGATCGCCCGCTCGACCGCGTCCAGGCACTCGCGTACGGCACGATCGCCGATCGCGTGGAAGTGCACCTGGAACCCGGCCGCGTCCAGGAGCGGCACGGCCTCGTTCAGGAGGCGCGGGTCGACCATCGAGAGGCCGTCGCCGTGACCGTGGCCGCCGTGCCCGTCGAGGTAGGGCTCGAGCATCGCCGCCGTGAAGTTCTCGGCGACCCCGTCCTGCATGATCTTGACGGTCGTCGGCGCGAAGCGGTCGGCGGCGAGCGCCGCGCGCCGCTCGACGAGCTCCGGGATCTGCTCGACGCCGCGGCCTCGGTCCCACCACAGCGCACCGCGGACGCGCCCGGTCAGCTCGCCGCTCAGCGCCGCGCGGCGGTACACCGGACCGGGGTCGCCCACATCGCCGTAGGAGCCGATGATCGCGTCCTGCCACGCCGTCACTCCGAACGAGTGCAGGGTCTCCTGCCCGAGGAGCAGCGCCCGGTGGAGCTCGTCCGCGCTCGCGGGCGGGAGGTGGCGGCGGACCGCGTCCATCGCCCCCTCGTGCAGGGTGCCGGAGGGGGTCCCGTCGGCCAGGCGCTCGATGCGGCCGTCGGCGGGGTCCGGCGTCGTGCGGTCGATCCCCGCGAGGCGCAGTGCGGCGGAGTTGACCCAGGCACCGTGCCCGTCGGCGTTGGTGAGGAAGGCGGGCCGGTCAGGGACGACCGTGTCGAGCTCGCGGGCGGTCGGGGTGCCTCCGGGGAAGTCGGGCAGGTTCCACCCGCCGCCGAGGATCCACTCCGCTCCGCTCTCCCGAGCCGCGTACTCGGCGACCGTCGCCAGGTGCTCGGCGGGCGACCCTCCCGCTCCGAGCCAGCAGCGCAGCAGCGCGGCGCCGCCCCAGACCGGGTGCACGTGGGCGTCCTGGAAGCCGGGGACGAGCATCCGGCCCTCGAGGTCGACCACCTCGGTGCGCGGCCCGATCAGGTCGGAGGCGTCGGCGCCGACCGCGACGATCCGCCCTCCGACGACAGCGACGCCGTGCGCTCGGGAGCGCACGGCGTCGGCGGTGAAGACGGCGCCGCCGGTCAGGACGAGATCGGCTGCGCGCACGGGTTCAGAAGCCCGCGGGAGCGAAGGCCTGCGTCATCAGGGAGAAGAGCGACACCGTCCAGCCGATCGCGATGAGGAACGACACGACCACGACGCCGAGGAAGACCCAGAGCGGGAGGAGTCCGCCGCCGGTCACGCGCTTCACGACCACGCTGCGGCCGATCACGTAGACGTAGGGAGCGGCGAGGAAGGCCCACGCCCAGTGGAACGGACGCTGCAGGCCGGCTCGCTTCAGCTGGCGCCAGTCGAGGAAGGCGAAGACGACCTCCGCCGCGTAGATCAGGAAGCCGACGACCTGGAGCACGCCGAGGCCGACGAGGTAGGCGGTCGACATCCCCATCGAGGAGCTCGGCCCGTAGGTCGAGGCCATCGACGAGTCGACGATCGCGCTCGGCGGGAGGAGGAAGATCGACAGCGCCGAGAGCAGCGGCAGGAGGACCACCACCCAGATCCACGGGGTGGACGTGACGATGCTCGTGTCGCGCTGCTGCACGGGTGCTCCGGGAGCCGCGGCGTAGGCCGGGTACTGCGGCTGCTGCTGGCCGTAAGGCTGTTGCTGCTGCTGGCCGTAGGGCTGCTGGCCGTACCCCTGCTGGCCGTACTGCTGGGGAGCCTGCTGGCCGTAGCCCTGCTGCGGCTGCTGCTGGCCGGAGGGCTGCTGCGGCTGCGGCTGCTGACCGGCGCCCTGCTGGCCGTAGCCCTGCCCGTAGCTCTGCTGCGGGTCGGCGGACGACGGCTGCTGCGGATACCGACCCGAGGCCGACTGCCCGTAGCTCGTCGCCGCTCCGCTCGACGTCTCCCCGTAGGCGGGACGCTCGGCGGGCGGCGCGGGCGGAGTCGGTGCGGTCGGCGGAACGGGAGTCGCGACGGCCTGCGCCGACCCGCTCCCGGCCGGGGCGGTGGGAGTGGCCGCCGGCGCGTCGCGGAGCGACTCCGTCCAGCCGGTCCCGTCCCACCAGCGCTGACGGGACGAGCCCGCCGGGTCCGGGTACCACCCGGCGCGGGGTCCGGAGGCCTCGCCGCCCGTGCTCGCGCCCTGGTCCGTGCCGGTTCCGTTGTCGTCCGTCATGGCGTCCTCCACTCCCCTCCGGGCGTCTGCCCGCGATCTCGGACCACCGTAGCGCCGCGACACGATGCATGGCCTGAGGGCGGGCTGATCGCGCGCTGTCCGAGCGCTGTCCGCACCGGCAGGCGCCGGAGGCCGCCGACCGCCAGGATGGACGCATGCCCCACCTCCTCCGAGCCCGCGCCGCCCTCTTCGATATGGACGGGACGCTCGTCGACTCGACGGCCGTCGTGGAGACCATCTGGGGCGCCTTCGCCGAGCGCTTCGCTCTCGACCACGACGCGGTGCTCGGCGCCGTTCACGGTGTCCGCGCCGCCGACAGCGTCCGCCGCTTCGCTCCGGCCGGCAGCGACGTCGACGCGATCGTCGCGGAGCTCGACGCATACGAGCTCGAGCACACCGAGGGCACCGTCGAGATCCCCGGCGCGACGGCGTTCCTCGCCTCACTCCCCCGCGAGCGCGTCGCCCTGGTCACGTCCGCGAGCCCGGCACTGGCGGCCGCCCGTCTGGCCGCGGCGGGCGTCCCCTCCCCCGACACCGTCGTCACCGCCCACGACGTCGCGAACGGCAAGCCTGCTCCCGACGGCTACCTCGCCGCCGCGGCCCTGCTCGGCGTCTCCCCCGAGGACGCGCTGGTGTTCGAGGACGCCGAGGCCGGCATCCGGGCGGGTCTGGACGCCGGCATGCGCGTGATCGTCGTCGGGAGCCACGAGAGTGCGAGCACCCGGGGGCTGCCCCGGATCGCGCACTACTCCGACGCGCACGCCGCGCTCGAGGGCGACGAGCTCGTCGTCACCCTCGGCGGGCCTCAGTAGCGGATCGCGTCGATCACCTTCACCCGCACGGCGACGATCGCCGGCACCAGGCCCGCGAGCGCGCCGACGAGGGTCGCCGCCCCGAGCCCGAGCAGCGCCGCCTCGGCCGGGAAAGGCGGGATGTCGGCGATCCCGTTGTCCTGCACGAAGGCCACGGTCCAGGGGTTCGTGACGAGGATGACCGCGATCGTCACGCCGACCACTCCCGCGACGACGGTCGCCACGACGCTCTCCATCATGATCGAGAAGAAGATGCGGCCGGAGGAGGCGCCGAAGCTGCGCCGGATGCCGATCTCGCGGATCCGCTGCCGGACGGTGACCAGGGCGATGTTGAGCAGTCCGAGCGCGCCGAGCGCCAGCACCAGGCCCGCCACGCCGCCGATCACCCAGGTCAGCACGCCGAAGGGGTCGGAGTCGTAGACCAGGTAGTCCTGCCGGTCGACCGACACCTCGAAGTCGGATCCCAGGGCGCCGGCCACGTCGCGCTCCACCGCTGCGGCGAGGGGCTCGGCCAGGTCGAGCGGCACCCACATCTCGTAGTTCGGCACGCCCTGCCCGCCGAACTGCGGGTCGGCGTCGCGGGCGACCGCCGGGTAGGCGTCCGCGAGCATCATCATCGACGGATCCGTCTCGAACTGCGAGGAGGGAGTCACGCCGACCACCACGCCCGTGACGTCGCGCTCGGAGCCGAGCAGGGTGACCACCGGGTGGGTGCGCAGATCCGGGCTCCCGATCCGCTCCCAGAAGCGCTCGTTGACGACGAGTGCGGGAGCGAGGCGCTGGGAGTCGCGGGCGGTGAACCAGGAGCCGTCCACGATCTTCAGCCGGTGCATCTCGGCGAAGGGCTGGTCGACCGCCTGCACCGCGACGTCGACGGCGCCGTCGGCGAAC
This sequence comes from Rathayibacter sp. AY1B4, assembly GCF_002932815.1. Classification (NCBI taxonomy): domain Bacteria; kingdom Bacillati; phylum Actinomycetota; class Actinomycetes; order Micrococcales; family Microbacteriaceae; genus Rathayibacter; species Rathayibacter sp. AY1B4. The sequence continues at coordinate 14,453 of NZ_PSWN01000017.1, forward strand.
TGGACGCGCGCGCTGCCGTAGGTCGAGCGGCTCGCGTAGGTGATGGAGTACCGCTCCAGCGCACCGGTCCACGCGGCCTGGAGTGCGTCGGCATCCACCTCGGCGGTGCCGGTGCCGGAGGTGTAGGCGGAGAGGAAGAGGCTCGCCGGGCGCCCGCTGGAGCGCTCGGCCTGCTCGATGCTGGCCTGGCGGGCGATGCCGCCGGCGGCGACGACCGCGGTCAGGGCGGCGACGGCCACCGCGACTCCGATCAGCGAGAGCAGCACGCGGCCGCGGTGGATCCGCAGCTCGGTCCACGCCTCGACGATCGCGCCGGCGATCCCGACGAGCACGCGCATCAGACGACCACCGCCTCGGCGACGGGGCCCGCATCCGCGGTCGAGCCCAGTCGGCCGTGGTCGAGCCGGTAGTGGCGCTCGGCCCGCGCCGCGATGGCCGGGTCGTGGGTGATGGTGACCAGCGCGGAGCCGGACTCGCGGGCGATCTCGTCGAGCAGGCCCATCACGCTCTCGCCGGTGTCGGTGTCGAGGGCTCCCGTCGGCTCGTCGGCGAGGATCAGCCGCGGTCGGCGCACCAGGGCGCGGGCGATCGCGATCCGCTGCTGCTCGCCGCCCGACATGCGCCCGGGCATCGAGTCCACGCGGTGCCCGAGGCCGACCCGCTCCAGCATCTCGGCCGCGAGGTCGCGGCGGCGCCAGAACTCCGATCCGGTCGCGTAGAGCAGCGGCGTCATCACGTTCTCGCGGGCGGTCCGCCCCTCCAGCAGGTTGAACTGCTGGAAGATGAAGCCGATGCTGCCGCCGCGGATGCGCGCGCGGGCCCGCGAGGACAGGGTCTCGGTGGGAGCACCCTCGAGCAGCATCCGCCCCTCGGTCGGCTCGTCGATGAGTCCGAGGATGTTGAGCAGCGTCGACTTGCCGGAGCCGCTGCGCCCCACGACCGAGACGTGGTCGCCCTCGCCCACCTCGAGATCGACGCCGTCGAGGATCGTCAGCGGCGGCGCATCGGGCAGCGGGACGACCTTGCGGATCCCCTCGAGCCGGAGGATCGTCACGAGCAGAAGACCGAGCCGTCGGGCTGCGCGATGCAGTCGCCGCCCAGCTGGACGTCGGGAGCAGCCTCCTCCGCGCCCGGCACGAACTGCAGGAGCTCGGCGCCCTCCTCCACTCCGCCGGTGATCTCGACGGAGCTGCCGTCGGTGAGTCCCAGCGTCACCGGGACCTCCTCGGTGCTGCCGTCGTCCGCCCGGCGGAACACGACGCCGGACTGGGCGGTGCCCTCGACCGCGGTGGTCGGCACGACGAGGACGTCCTCCGCCTTGCCTCCCGCGAGCGTCACCGAGGCGGCGAGCCCGGGGAACACGGTGACCTCCGTCGGCACCTGGCAGGTGAAGCTCGTGCCGGAGGCGCCGGTAGAGGTTCCACCGCCGCCGCCGTCCGTCGCTCCGCCGGTCGTGCCGCCCTCGCCGGCTCCGGCGAGAGGGGTGCTGATGGTGAGGTCGGTGCAGGTGAAGCCCGCGGGCCCGCCGGTGATCGCGACCTGCGCCTCCGTCGGCCGGTTCTGGATGCGGTAGAGCTGCTGCGCGTCGATCGTGCCGGTGACGGCGTAGCTCGGCGGCGCGACCTGTCCGGTCACCTCGCCGACCGTGACGGCCTGGTCGTGGATGACGCCGAGCGCGCTGAGGGTGCCGCCGGTCGCGGCGTAGACCCGCTCGAAGCGCACGGAGGGCTCCTGCTGGGTGAGGGTGACGGCGCCGTCCGGGCCGGTCGTCTCGACCGGGTCGCGCGGAGTCTCGACGCGGATATCGTAGATGAGATCGCCCGACGCGACGGCCGCGCCCTGCTGCACGTAGACGTCGTCGACCGTTCCGGCCGCCGTCGCCTTCAGCGGCACGGCGGGGTCGGCGGCGACGGTGCCCTGGAGGGTGAGGTCGTTGGTGACCGTGCCGCGGGCGACCGTGACGGTCGGCTCGGTGATCTCACCGGTCGGCTGCGTCGGATCGGCCTCGGCCGCGCCGTCCGGGAAGAACGCGATCTTCACCAGGGCGATGCTCGCCGCTCCGATGATGACCATCCACACGATCGGGAACACCCAACGCCGAACCGCACCCATCAAGTCCCCCGACTCCGCTTCCAGGGCGCTCCGCCGTGGGGCGCCGGAGGCAGCCTATCCGGCGGGGAGGTCGCGTCACGGACCGTGGCGCGCCCGTCAGCCGGCGAGCGCCGCGACGATCGAGGCGACGCGGCGCGCCCTCGTCTCGGCGGCCTTCGCGCCCTCGACCGACGTGACGTGGGCCTTCCGCGCGCTGGGCGAGAGCGCGGCGAAGCGCTCCGCAGCGCCCGCCGAGGCCAGCGCGGACGCCAGGTCCTCCGGCACGACGACCTCGCGCGGCGCGATGTCGAGCTCGATCACGACGTCGATCGCGTCACCGCCGGCGAGCTGCGTCTCGCGGCGCTTCTCGGCCGAGAACGGGATGAGCGCGCGTCCGCCCATCGCTCCGACCGTGCTGGTGAAGCGGTAGCCGTTCACCGTCACCGCGACGGCGGGACGCTTGCCGCCGCCGAGGGCCTCGAGGACCTCGGGCGGCACCTCGATGCCGGTGTTGTTGCCGATCCGGAAGAGCGTCGTCGTGAACTGCACGAGGCGATGATGGCACGGACTCCCGCGTGTCGCGCGGCCGATCGCCGGACTGACGCGGAGGGCCGTCGACTCGATCCTCGTCGACCTCCCATTCACGGATCCGGAGCGCTCGAGGGCGTTCTCCCCGGCGCTCGGCCTGACCCTGAATCCTCTGTTCAGCCCTGAATCCTCTGTTCAGCGACGACGCCGCCTGCTCCGTCGCCCCCAAGCACGTGTCCGCGATGGTCGTCCTGCACCCCTTCCTCTCGACCTCCAGATCGAAGGAGATCATCGACGCGCGCTCCCGGGTGCAGGGCCTCTTCGCGGTGAGCGTCGGCAGCAGGGAGGAGGTCGGCGAGGTGCTCGGGAACGGGCCGGCCTCCGGCGGCGCCGAGCCGGTCGCGGTGCAGGACCTCGGCTCCATGCGGGCGCGGCCTCAAGGACCCTGACGGGCACGTCCGGGAGTCCCTGTACATGAATTCGGCCGCGGCCGAGGCCGGTCCGCCCCGGGAGCGAGGGGTCGGTGCGCTCAGCAGGAGCGGGTGTCGGGGTCTCCGAGCGAGGAGCGCACGGCGTCGACCGTCATCCTGCCCTCGGGGTCGAGCCGGGCGAGCATGCGCGACATGATGTCGGCCAGCTGCGGGATCTGCTCGGCGTCGAGCGGATCGATGACGTCGGCCAGCACGGTCGCGACGTGACCGGGCGCCGTGTCGACGATCTTCTGGAGGCCGGCGTCGGTGAGCACCGCGTTCGTGGCGCGGCCGTCGGAGGCGCAGGGGCGGCGCTCGAGGTAGCCGCGGGCGACGAGGCGGGTCACCACGTGCGAGAGCCGGGGCAGGGTCGCGTTGGTGCGGGCGGCGAGCGTGGTCATCCGGAGGGCGCGGTCGGGCGCCTCGGACAGCATCGCCAGCGTCAGGTACTCGAAGTGCGTGAGCCCCGCGTCGCGCTGCAGCTGCGTGTCGAGGGCGCCCGGCAGCAGTTCCACGACCGCGATGAAGCGCAGCCAGGCGTCGAGCTGATCGGGCGTCAGCCAGCGTGTCTCGGGCGCACTCATCCCCCCACCCTACCCACTACTTGCCGCGACAAGTAAGTCCCCCGCGCCTCGTCGAGCCGCGTCCCGGGGCTCCGTCGGGAGGCCGACCCGCGCCAGCCTGATCCCACCATCGTCGCGAGCACCGCCCCCGAGGCGAACCAGCGATCCGCATGCGAGCGGATCGCTGCAGCCGTACGCACCCGCTCCTCAGACCGCACCCCGTCGCGAAGCCGACCGCGCCACACTCGATCCACACCATCCCCGCAAGCACCGCCCCCGAGGCGAACCAGCGATCCGCGTACCAGCGGATCGCTGTAGCCGAACGCCCCCCGCTCCTCAGAACGCCCCCCGTCGAGAAGCCGACCGCGCCACGCCCGTCAGGGACGGGCGTGGAATCGACTACAGCACGTCGTCGCTCAGATCGATCGGGTTGCCGAAGCGGTGGTTCGTGATCGAGATCGCCTGCTCGCGGAGGAAGGGCAGCAGTTCGACGCGGCCGGCGGGGGTGACCGGGTCGGCGTAGACGGCGGTGTCGAGGGCGCCGCCGAGGGCTTCGGCGAGGGCGGTCGCGAGGGGGACGCGGGATCCGTCGGCGCGGGTGAGCGGGACCGGCTTGCCTGTGCTGCCGCGGGTCATGCCGGCGACGACGTCGGTGAAGGAGCCGGTCGAGTCGGACGATCGGCGGACCACGGCCTGCTGTCCGTGCGTCGGGCTGCCGGGGGCCTGCGGGCCCGCGTAACCGTCGACGCGGTCGGAGACGATGTCGCCGATGATGCGGATGCGCGGGGCCGTGATGCGGCCGGCCGCGGCGCGCTCGAGCCACTGGGCGTCGGTCTCGACGACGATGCGTGGGACGAGGCCCGCCATCTCGGCGAGCTCGTCGCCGCCGAGCATCTCCTGAACCCGCGGCGGGAGCGGGAGGGACGTGGAGATGTCCATCCGGGAGCGGGTCAGCAGGCCGGCGGCGATGACGCGGAGGAGCTCTCCGAGGTCGCCGCCGTCGGCCAGGCGCAGCGCGATCGGCACGCGGAGGTAGCGGAACAGGTTGCGCTCGACGCCGACCTTCGAGATGTCGGTGACGACTCCGAACTCGGTCGCCCAGGCGAGCTGGTCGGAGAGTGCGGAGCGGCGGAGCAGGTCGAACTGCTCGAACCGGAGCGAGGACTGGGCCGCCTCGATGAACTGGCGCGCGCGGTCGTCGAGGCCGCGCAGGTGCAGCGTCGAGGAGGAGCGCGCGGGCGAGGGCTTCCAGGAGCCGAGGCCGATGAGGTGGTTGGGTCCGCCCGCCTTCGCGCCGCCGCCGACGGACGAGCGCTTCCATCCGCCGAAGGGCTGGCGCCGGACGATCGCTCCGGTGATGCCCCGGTTGACGTAGAGGTTGCCCGCCTCGACCGAGTCGATCCAGAGGGCGAGCTCGTCGGCGTGGAGGGAGTGGAGCCCGGCCGTGAGCCCGTACTCGGTGCCGTTCTGCATCCGGACGGCGTCCTCGAGGGTCGCCGCGTGCATGATCCCGAGCACCGGGCCGAAGAACTCGGTGAGGTGGACGTAGCTGTCCTCGGTGACGCCCTCGCGGATCCCGGGCGACCAGAGCGTGCCGCTCTCGTCGAGGCGCTGCGGCTCGACGAGCCACGACTCGCCTCCGCCCAGCGTGGTGAGCGCGTGCAGGAGCTTGCCGGTGGGCTCCTCGATGAGCGGCCCCATCACCGCCGACGGGTCGTCGGGCCGGCCGACGCGGAGCGACGTGACGGCGTCGACCAGCTGGGCGCGGAAGCGCTTGGAGCGGGCGACCGAGCCGACCAGGATCACCAGGGAGGCGGCGGAGCACTTCTGGCCGGCGTGCCCGAAGGCGCTGCGGACGATGTCGGCGACGGCGAGGTCGTAGTCGGCGTGGGGAGTGACGATGATCGCGTTCTTGCCGCTGGTCTCGGCCTGCAGTGCGAGGCCGGGCCGCCAGGAGCGGAAGAGGCGGGCGGTCTCGTAGGAGCCGGTGAGCAGCACGCGGTCCACGAGGGGGTCGGTGATCAGCGCCCGTCCCAGCTCCTCCTCGTCGAGGTCGACCAGGGCGAGGAGCTCCTGCGGGATGCCCGCGTCCCAGAGCGCCTCGACGAGCACAGCCGCCGAGCGGCGGGCCTGGGGCGCCGGCTTCACCACGACTCCGGAGCCGGCGGCGAGCGCCGCGAGGATCGATCCGGCCGGGATGGCGACCGGGAAGTTCCACGGCGGAGCGACGACGGTGACCCGCGCGGGGACGAAGGTGGCCCCGGTGACGGCGTCGAGCTCGCGGGCGCGGGTGGCGTAGTAGTGGGCGAAGTCGATGGCCTCGGAGACCTCGGGGTCGGCCTCGGCGATCGTCTTGCCGGTCTCGGAGGCCATCACCTCGATCAGGCGGTCGCGGTTCGCGGCGAGGACGAGGCCGGCGCGGTCGAGCACGGCCGCTCGGTCGTAGCCCAGGCGCTCGCCCCAGCGCTCCGCGCGGCGGGACACCGTGCGCAGCACCTCCTGGAGCTCCGCCTCGGTGCTCACGCGTGCGGCGTCGGCCGTGCCCGCTCCGATGGTCGACCCGGCGATGCGCTCGGTGATCAGGCGCGCCCAGCGTCGGTTGCCGGGGAGGGCGGGGTCGGTGTCGGGCTCGTTGTGGAAGCCCGCGGTCGCGGCGGCGGCACCGGAGCCGCGGCTGAGGCCGAGGACGGCCTGCGTCAGGCCCGCGGCGGCCGGGTCCTGCGCCCGCTCGCCGGCGCGGGCGTGCTCCTGCACGAGGCGGCGGCCGGAGCCGGAGGACCACTCCCGCAGGCGGTCCTGCGTGCGGTTCGGCGGCGGGACGGAGTCGTCGAGGGCCTCGAGCGAGGCGCGGAAGCGGCCGAGCTCCCGCTGCAGCACCTCCTCGTCGTCGAGGCGGAACGCGGCCGACAGGAAGTTCTCGGGGCTGCTGTTCTCCTCGAGCCGGCGGATGAGGTACGAGATGGCCACGTCGAACTCGTGCGGGTGCACGACGGGCGTGTAGAGGAGGAGGCGTCCCACGTCCTCGCGGACGGCGCGCGCCTGCCCGGTCGCCATCCCGAGCAGCATCTCGATCTCGACCGCGCCGGTCACCCCGCGCTCGGTCGCCGTGAGCCACGCCCAGGCGAGGTCGAAGAGGTTGTGCCCGGCGACGCCCACGCGCACCGCGTCGACGCGCTCCGGCCGCAGGGCCCGGTCGAACAGGCGCTTGTAGTTCGTGTCGGCCTCCACCTTGCTGCCGACGGTCGCGAGCGGCCAGTCGTGCAGGGCCGCATCGACCCGCTCCATCGCGAGGTTCGCGCCCTTCACGACGCGCACCTTGATCGGGGCTCCGCCGCGGGCCCGGCGCTCCTGCGCCCACTCGGTCAGCTCGTCGAGCACGCGGACGGAGTCGGGCAGGTAGGCCTGCAGGACGATGCCCGCCTCGAGGTCGAGCATGCCCGGCTGCTCGAGGAGGCGCCGGAACACGGCGACCGTCAGATCGAGGTCGCGGTACTCCTCCATGTCGAGGTTGATGAAGGTGGGGTCGGCTCCGGACGCGGCGGCCTGGTAGAGCGGGGTGAGACGCTCCACGACGCGGTCGACCTCCTCCTCGAAGGCCCACATCGACAGCTGGCTGATGACGCTCGAGACCTTGACGCTGACGTAGTCGACGTCCGGCCGCTCGAGCAGGCGGAGGGTCCCCTCGAGGCGGCGGCGGGCCTCGCGCTCGCCGAGCACGGCCTCGCCGAGGAGGTTGAGGTTGAGCCGGTCGCCGCCCTCGCGCAGCGCGGCGACGGCCGCGCCGAGACGCGCCTCCGAGGCGTCGACCACGAGGTGCCCGACGAGGCGGCGGAGGACCCGGCGGGCCGCGGGCACGACCACCCAGGGCAGCACGGGGCCGACGGCGCCGCCGGTGCTGATCGCGGCGCGCAGGTAGGAGGGGAGGAAGGCGGGCGTCTTCGCGGTCAGCGCCGCGAGGTTCTCGGCCGCGACCGAGAGGTCCTCGGGCCGGGCGACGCCGTCGACGAACCCGACGGTGAAGTCGAGTCCGTTCGGGTCCTGGAGCACGCCCGCGAGCCGCTGGGCGGCGGGCTCGACCGGGAACTCGCCGCTGCGCGCGATCCAGCGGCGGACCAGGGACTCGACGCGCTCGATCATCGGGCGGTCGTCGACCTCGGGCTCGGCGGCGGCGGGCGCGGCGTGCTCCGACTCCGACGCGGCGTCGGGCCCGCGCACGACCTCGTCCTCAGCGTCGCGCACGACCTCGTCCTCGTCCTGGATCTCGGACTCGCTCACGGCCTCGTCCTGAGCGTCGCGCACGACCTCGTCCTCGTCCTGAACACCGGACTCGCGCAGGTCCTCGTCCTCAGCGTCGGACTCCTGCTCGTCCTGAGGCTCGGCCACGTCCCCGCTCACGGAGTCGCGCGCCTCGCCGGCCTCGACCTCGTCGTCCGACTCCGTGCCGCCCTCCGGCGTCCGACCACCGACCGTCGCGTCGACGCCGCTCCGCACGGCCGCGTCGTCGGGCTCGCGCTCCGGGTCGCTGCCGGGCACACCTGGGGTCGTCGACTGCTGCATCCTCCGAGGCTAAGCCCGACCCGCCGCCCGGACGCGGCGTGACGCGGTGGTCGCGCCGACTCGCCCGCGAGCCGCCCCTGTGGAGGAGCGGATCAGTGCCGGCGGTGGTCCTGGATGGTCATCCGCGGGCCGTGCCGCGGCTTCCTCGCTCCGCTGCAGCCGATCAGCCGGATGACCCGCTGCCGGTGCCCGCGCCACGGCTCGAGGAGCTCGAGCATGCCGTCGTCGTCGACCCCGAGCCGGCCCGTGAGCGCGAAGCCGACGGCCGCGGCCAGGTGGTAGTCGCCCACGCTGACCGCGTCCGGATCGCCGTGGGCCCGCATCATCACCTCGGACGCCGTCCACGGCCCGATCCCCGGCACCGACTGCAGCCGGCGGGCGACCTCGTCGCCGCCCCGCCCGAGCGCGAGGGTCCGCTCGAGGCCGGAGGCGACGAGCGCGGCGGTGAGGACGGTCCGCGAGCGCCGCGGATCCACTCCCGCGCGGTGCCAGTCCCACGAGGGCACGCGCCGCCACTGCTGCGCGCTCGGAGCCACGTGCAGAGCGACCGGCCCCGGGGCGGGCTCCCCGTGGAGGCGCACCAGCACCCGGTAGGCGCGCCACGCCTCCGTGCTCGTGACCTTCTGCTCGAGGACCGACGGCACGAGCATCTCGAACACCAGGTTCGTGCGCGTGAGGCGCAGGCCCGCCGAGCGGCGGAGCACCTCGGCGAGCGGCGCGTGGGCCGACAGGTCGAGCCCGCTCCAGTCGTCGCCGTGGCCGAGGAGCTCGGGGACCGCGTCGATCAGCCACTCCGCTCCCCCGCCCCAGGCGCTCGCGTGGACCGCGCCGTCCGCCGCCTGCCGCAGATGCAGCGTGCCCGGGCCGAGCGGCGTGCGGAACGCCCGCCAGAAGCCGGACGCGTCGAGGAGCATGGTCGGGTCGCCCGAGCCCCGCAGCAGCGTGCGGAGGGTGAGCGCGATGCTCACCGGCTCCGACGGCGCGTAGACCGTCGCCCAGGAGGGCTCGGGAGCGGGGGCGGGGATCGACACGCAGTGATGCTAACCGGCGGCTCCGACACCGGATCGGACGCTCCTCCGCAGAACCCCCATCCACGACGTGTTCGGAGCGACACGCCCGGCGGATTGGTTCAGACGGCGTGAACACATGCGCGGATCCGATCGCCCGTTTCCACTGGTCAGCAGGTCGATCCCGGGCGTAGCTTCGCGCTGTCGCGGCGGCGCTCCAGCCGCCCGGCACCCGCCTATCACTGGAGATGCGCACATGTTCGACACGACCTTCATCCGCAACGCGATCGTCAAGAGCTCTGAGACCGCTCTCGACCGTCGCCGCTTCTTCGAGGCCACCGGCGTCGCCGGCCTCGGCATCGGAGCCGCGGCCCTCGCCGCGCCCACCGCCTCCGCCGAGGAGGTCGCTGCCAGCGGCCCCAGCGACGCCTCGATCCTCAACTTCGCCCTCAACCTCGAGTACCTCGAGGCCGAGTTCTACCTCCGCGCCGTCTACGGCACCGGCCTCGGCGGCTCGGACGTGACCGGCAAGGGCACGCCCGGCGGCGTCATCGGCGGCCGCCCCGTCGACTTCAAGACCCCGTGGCTGAAGAGCTTCGCCACCGAGGTCGCGAACGACGAGAAGGCCCACGTGCAGTTCCTGCGGGCCGCGCTGGGCACCGCGAAGGTGGCCCGCCCGGCGATCAACCTGAAGGACAGCTTCAACTCCGCCGCCGTTGCGGCGGGGCTGATCAAGGCCGGTCAGTCGTTCGACCCGTTCGCGAGCGAGTCGAACTTCCTGCTCGGCGCCTTCGTCTTCGAGGACGTGGGAGTGACCGCCTACAAGGGCGCCGCCCCGCTCATCCAGTCGAAGACCTACCTCGACGCGGCCGCCGGCATCCTCGCGGTGGAGGCGTACCACGCGGGCGCGATCCGCTCGGCGATCTACGCCGCCGACCTGTCCGACTCGGCGAACAAGCTCTCCGACGCGCGCGACAGCCTCGACGGCAAGACCGACCTCGACCAGGGCGTCAAGGTCAACGGCCAGGCGAACATCGTCCCGACCGACGGCAGCTCCATCGCGTTCAGCCGCACCCCGGGCCAGGTCCTCAACATCGTGTACCTGAACCCCGCGGCCGGCACGCGCACCGGCGGATTCTTCCCCCGCGGCGTCAACGGCGAGCTCGTCACGACCTAGTCCCACCAGCACCGAGCACGACGACGGGCCCTTCCTCGAGGCGGCGAGGAGGGGCCCGTCGTCGTCCGCGTGCACATCCGTTCACCGGGTCCTCTAACCTGAGCGGGTGAAGATCGGGATCCTGACCTCCGGTGGCGACTGCCCCGGCCTCAACGCCGTCATCCGCGGTGCCGTCTACAAGGGCATCAAGGTCTACGACCAGGAGTTCGTGGGCTTCCGGAACGGCTGGCGCGGAGTGGTCGACGGCGACCTCCTGCCCCTGGGCCGCCCCGAGATCCAGGGCATCGCCAAGCAGGGCGGCACGATCATCGGCACCAGCCGGACGAACCCCTTCGAGGGCGAGAACGGCGGCCCCGAGAAGATCGCCGAGATGATGGACCGCAACGGCATCGACTCGATCATCGCGATCGGCGGCGAGGGCACCCTGGCCGCGGCTAAGCGCCTCACGGACGCGGGCCTCAAGATCGTCGGCGTCCCGAAGACCATCGACAACGACCTCGGCGCCACCGACTACACCTTCGGCTTCGACACCGCCGTCGGCATCGCGACCGACGCGATGGACCGCCTCCGCACCACCGGCGACTCGCACGGCCGCTGCATGGTCGCCGAGGTCATGGGCCGCCACGTCGGCTGGATCGCCCTGCACTCCGGCATGGCCGCGGGCGCCCACGTCATCCTCATCCCGGAGAAGCGCACCTCCCTCGACAAGATCGTCGAGTGGGTGCAGAGCGCGCAGGACCGCGGGCGCGCACCGCTCGTCGTGGTCGCCGAGGGCTTCTCGCTCGACACGATGGACGACGCCCACTCCGAGCGCGGCCTCGACGCCTTCGGCCGGCCCCGCCTCGGCGGCATCGGCGAGCTGCTGGCTCCGCTCATCGAGGAGCGCACCGGCATCGAGACCCGCGCCACGACGCTCGGCCACATCCAGCGCGGAGGCACGCCCACCGCGTTCGACCGCGTCCTCGCGACCCGCCTGGGCATGGCCGCCATCGACTCCGTCGTCGCCGAGCACTGGGGCCGCATGGTCGCCCTGCGCGGCACCGACATCTACCACGTGGACTTCGCCGAGGCGCTCGGCACCCTCAAGACGGTCCCGGACGCCCGCTACGAGGAGGCGCGCACCCTCTTCGGGTAGCGCGCGCTCCCCGCGGAGCGGGTCAGCCCTTCGCGCCGTCCGGCGTCGCCGTGGCGACGATCTGCGCCCGCGCAAGGGTGTGGAAGTGCGCGTTGAAGCCGAGGATCGCCGGCGTCGACTCCGGGTCGAGGTCGAGCGACTCGACGTCGAGGGCGTGCACCACGAAGAAGTAGCGGTGCTCGCGGTCCGGCGGCGCCGCTCCGACGAACTGGCGCAGCCGCATCTCGTTGGGCAGCGTCTGCGCGCCCGCCGGGAGCAGCTCGAAGCCGGCGGCTCCGGCTCCCGTGGGGAGCTCCGTGGTGTCGGCCGGGAGGTTGTAGACGGCCCAGTGCCAGAAGCCGGAGCCGGTGGGCGCGTCGGGGTCGAACACCGTCACGGCGAAGCTCTTCGTCTCGGCGGGGGCTCCCGACCAGCGCAGGTGCGGCGAGACGTCCTCCCCGCCGGAGCCCTCGCCGTAGTGGCGGGCGGACAGGGGCGCACCGTCGGCGATGTCGTCGCTCTCGAGCGCGAAGGTCGGCACCTCGCCGAGGCGGGCGTAGGGGTCGTAGGTCCAGTCGGACATCCGGTTTCTCCGTTCGGGAAGGGCGGGCGGGGGCCCGCGCCCTCAGCCTAGGAACCCGGCGGTGCGCGCCGAAGGGCTTGCGGAGGGGGTCAGGACCCGAGATAGCGCCCGGGCCGGTGGTTGAACGCCAGGACCAGGTTGAGCACCACCACTCCCGCCGCCGAGATCAGCACGTTCAGCGGAGGCACCACCAGCAGCGCGGCCGCGACCACGCACGCGTCGAGCGCCATCATCACGTAGCCCGCCCGCCAGCCGAGCCGCTCCTGCGCGATCAGGGCGACGATGCTGAACCCGCCCAGGCTCGACCCGTGCCGGAAGAGGATGAGGAGGCCGATCCCCGCGAGCACGTCCCCCGTGAGGACGCCGTAGACGGGCTCGATCCGCAGCTCGCCGAACGCCAGCGGGTGCAGCCCCGCCAGGACCGAGACCAGCACGATCGAGAACATGGTCCGCAGCGTGAACCGCCAGCCCTTCTTCCACAGCGAGAGGGCGAGGAACGGCACGTTGACCGTGACGAGGATGACGCCGAACGGGATGTCGAGCGGGTACCCCAGCAGCAGCGCGAGACCCGCGGTGCCGCCCGTGACCGCCTGGCTCGCGCGCAGCAGGTAGAGGCCGAGCGACACGACGAACGCACCGGTGACGAGACCGAAGACGTCCTCGAGGCGGGAGTGCGGCACGGGGGCGGAGGCGTCGGGCACCCGACGATGCTGCCACACGCCGCGCCCCGGTCCGGACGTCCTCGTAGGATGTGCCGGTGCTGCCGAAGATCCTGCTGTTCTACCGCTTCGTGCCGCTGGCCGACCCCGAGTCCGTGCGGCTGTGGCAGCGCGAGCTGTGCGAGTCGCTGGGCCTGCGCGGGCGCCTGCTGATCTCGGAGCACGGGGTGAACGGCACGCTGGGCGGCGGGATGGACGCCCTGAAGCGCTACGTCCGCCGCACCCGTGAGCACTCGGCCTTCCACGGGCTCGAGGTGAAGTGGAGCGACGGCTCCGGCCTCGACGACGACGGCCGCAGCCTCGACTTCCCCGGTCTCTCGGTGAAGGTGCGCGACGAGATCGTCTCGTTCGGCGCGCCCGACGAGCTGCGGGTCGACGCCGACGGGGTCGTCGGGACGGCGCCGCGGCTCGACCCGGACCAGCTGGACTCCCTGGTCGCCGAGCGCGACGACGTGGTGCTCTTCGACGGCCGCAACGCCTTCGAAGCCGAGATCGGCCGGTTCGAGGGGGCGATCGTGCCGGGGGTCTCCAGCACCCGCGAGTTCGTCGAGCAGCTCGACGCCGGCGTCTACGACCACCTCAAGGGCCGGCCCGTCGTCACGTACTGCACCGGCGGCATCCGCTGCGAGGTGCTGTCGAGCCTGATGACGGCGCGCGGCTTCGGCGAGGTGTACCAGCTCGACGGCGGCGTCGTCCGCTACGCCGAGGCGCGGCGCGACCGCGGGCTGTGGAAGGGGGCCCTGTACGTCTTCGACGGCCGCGGCTCCGTCTCCTTCTCCCCCGACGCCGAGGTGCTGGGCCGCTGCACCTCGTGCGCCGCGCCGACCAGCCGGATGCGCAACTGCACCGACCTCTCCTGCCGCGCCCAGCTCGTCGTGTGCGCGGACTGCGATGCGGCGGCCTGCGCCGCGCACGCGGGCCCTACGCTCGTGCCATGAGCATCGAAGCGCGCGGGCGCACCCTCGTCGACCTCCACACCGCCCCCGAGCTGCTGCAGGTGGTGAACGTCTGGGACGTGATCAGCGCGACCACGATCGCCGCGCTCCCGGAGACCCGGGCGCTCGCGACCGCCAGCCACTCCATCGCGGCGGCGTTCGGCTACGAGGACGGCGAGCGGATCCCGCTGGAGCTGCACCTCGGCATGATCGAGCGCATCGTCGCCGCCGTCGAGGTCCCGGTCTCGGCCGACCTCGAGGCGGGCTACGGCGACGCGGGCGAGACGGTCCGGCGCGCGATCGGGATCGGCGTCGTGGGCGCGAACCTCGAGGACCAGGCGAAGCCGCTCCCGGAGGCGCTGCGGGCGGTCGAGAAGGCCGTCGCCGCGGCCGAGGAGGAGGCGGTGCCCTTCGCGCTCAACGCCCGCACGGACGTGTTCCTCCGCGCCGGCGACCGCGACCGCGGCGAGGTCCTGGCCGACGCGATCGAGCGCGGCCGCGCGTACCTCGACGCCGGCGCTACCTGCTTCTTCGTCCCCGGGCTGCTCCAGGACGCCGAGCTGGAGTCCCTCGTCGCCGCCCTCGGGCGGCAGCGGGTCAGCGTCATCGGCGTCCCCGGATCGCAGTCCCCCGCCCGCTTCGAGGAGCTCGGGCTGGCCCGCGTCTCCTACGGTCCGTGGACGCAGCGCGTCGCCCTGACGGCGCTCCAGGACGCGGCCTCCGCCCTCTACTCCGGCGGATCGCTCCCCGAGGGCACCCGGCCCCTGAACTGACCGCCCGGCCGCGGGCCCGCGGGCGTAGCGTGGGCCCATGTACCGAGCCATCGTCGTCGAGCGGCACTCCGACTCCGACACCGAGACCCCCAACCGAGTCCGCCTCCTCGAGCGCGACGATCCCGACCGCTCGCACGGCGACGTGTCGATCGCCGTCGAGTACTCGAGCGTCAACTACAAGGACGCCCTGGCGCTGGCGGGGCGGCCCGGGATCGTGCGCCGCACCCCGCTCGTCGCCGGCATCGACCTGGTCGGCACCGTGGAGTACGCGGACGGCGAGGCGGGCGAGCGCTTCGACTCCGGCGACCGGGTGGTGCTCAACGGCGCCGGCCTTGGCGAGCGCCACGACGGCGGGCTCGCCGAGCGGGCGCGTGTCGACTCCGCGTCGCTGCTCCGGCTGCCCGGCGCCATCTCGGCGGCACGGGCCGGAGCGATCGGCACCGCCGGCTTCACGGCGATGCTGGCCGTGCTGGCGCTCGAGCGGCACGGCGTGCGGCCGGGCAGCGGTCCCGTCCTGGTGACGGGGGCCTCGGGAGGCGTGGGGTCGCTCGCCGTCGCGCTCCTGGCGCGCCTGGGCCACGAGGTCGTCGCCTCGACCGGCCGGCTCGGCGAGCACGGCGCTCTGCTCCAGCGCTTGGGCGCCTCCGACGTCATCGACCGCGCCGAGCTGCAGGAGGGCGGGAAGCCGCTGCAGTCCGAGCGCTGGGCGGGAGCGGTGGACTCCGCCGGCTCGCACACGCTCGCGAACGCCCTCGCGCAGACGCGGTGGGGCGGCACCGTGGCGGCGTGCGGTCTCGCGCAGGGCCCGGACCTGCCGGTGAGCGTGATGCCGTTCATCCTGCGCGGAGTGACGCTGGCCGGCATCAACTCGGTGGAGGCGCCGCGCAAGCTCCGCGAGGAGGCCTGGCGCCGCCTCGCCCACGACCTCGACCTGGAGCTGCTCGACGAGCTGACGACGACGGTGCCGCTCGGCGGGGCGGTCGACGCGGCCGAGGACGTGCTCGCCGGCCGCTCGCACGGTCGGACGCTGGTGGACGTCCGCGCCTGAGGGCACGGCGTCGGCAGAGGGCGTCCGCCCGCCTCGAGCGTGGAGGAGGGGGCGCCCCGGCCGGCGCTGCGGGGCGGCTGCTCGTGCGGCGGTGCGCTACTCCGCAGCCTCGGTGGCGCCGCTCGGCTCGGCCGACGCGTGACCGACGGAGGAGTCGGGGCGCGCGGCGCGGGGCTTCGCCGGCGTGCGGGGCTTCGGCGCGGGCTTCGCGGCCGGAGCCGGCTTCGCGGGGGCGGGGTCGGCGGACTCGGATCCGGCGGGCTTCGGCTCGGCGGGCTTCGATCCCGCGGCCTTTTTCTCGGCGGGCTTCGGCTCCGCGGGCTTCACCGGAGCTGCGGAGTCGATCGGCTCGGAGCCGATGACGTCCACGGGCGCGGAAGCCCCGGACTCGGCCGGCGTGCTCGCGGCGGTCCGAGCACTCGTTTTCGGAGCGCCCTTCGGCGTGGCCTTCGGGCTCTTCGGAGCGGCCCCCGCTGCTGACTCCGTCGGCGCCGCGACGTCCTCCGCGGCCCGGTCAGCCGCCGGAGCCGCGGTCGCCGCCGCCGCCGCGCTCCCGCCGCTCGCCGCCTCCTGACCCTCGACCACCGTCGCCGGACCCGCCGCCTCCGCGGCCACGGCCGCGGCCTCCGCCGCCTTCGCCCTCTTCTTCGCGCGCTTCTCCGCGGCGGCCGCCTGGGCCCGCTCCGCCTGCTCGGCGACCTCGGGGACGATCACGAGGTCGTCGGTCTCGATCACGGGGATCGCCGCGGTCGTCGTCCCCAGCTGGAGGGCCGCGATCAGCTCGGGAGCGTGCTTGGTGCTCACGATCAGGCGGGAGTAGTCCTCGTCGACCAGGTCGATCACGACGGCCGAGGCGGTGCGCTTGATCAGCAGGAAGTCCTTGCCGCCGTGGAACTTCCACGTGCCGGCCGCGAGCGTGAGCGGCACCGCGGTGCCCGGCGCGCGGATGCCCCGCACCCAGATCCAGGGGTCCTCGGTGACCGTCGCCGAGCGGATGCTCGACCGGTCGACGACGACGTCGCTGCGGTGGAACGCGAGCAGTCGCTCGGCCGCGGTGAGGCGGAGTTCGAGGCGGTCGGGGAGCACGGTCACGACGGGCATGCCTCTAGTCTGCCCCGCCGCCCGCCGCCGGGTCAGCGCCGGATCGCACAACGATGCCCCGCCGCTCGCGTGGGTGGCAGCATGGTCGGATGCCGATGGATCCGGACGAGGCGCGCCTCCTCGACGCGCTGCTGGCCGAGCGGCAGGCCGAGACGCGCGACGAGGCGGCCCGGCTCGAGGCCTCGCTGGCCGAGCTCCTGCGCGACCGTGCCGACGGCACCGCCGATGACGAGCACGACCCGGAGGGCACGCCGCTCTCGGCCGAGTGGTCGCGGGTGGCCGGAGTCCGCGACGCTCTCGCCCGCACGGCGCGCGAGCTCGACGCCGCTCGCACCCGCCTCGGCACCGGCGGCTACGGGGACTGCGCCTCGTGCGGCCGCCCGATCGGAGCCGCCCGCCTCGCCGCCCGGCCCACGGCCGAGCTCTGCATCGACTGCGCCCGGCTAGCGGAGTCGCGCATCCGCTGACGCCCCGCGAGGCGAGCCTGCGGCATGCCCTCCGCCTGAAGGCCCCCACAGATCCCGGCGTGCGGAAACCCGGTTTCTCCTGCGAGCATTCACACCCGGTCGCGTCCCTCGAACAGGTCTGACGGACCACCCCCTCCCCCCCTGCTCGAAAGGCACTCCTGCGATGACCGAGACGTCGACCGCCCGATCGACCGGCGCCCCTCCCGCCCCCGACAAGCGCGCCTGGCGCTCGCTGATCGTCCTGCTCGCGGGCATGTTCATCGCCCTGCTCGACACGACCATCGTGAACGTGGCGCTGCCCACCATCCGCACCACGCTCGACGCCTCCGAGTCGACGCTCTCCTGGATCATCTCCGGCTACGCCCTCGCGTTCGGCCTCGCCCTCATCCCCGCCGGCCGCCTCGGCGACCGCTTCGGGCACAAGTGGGTCTTCGTCAGCGGCATCGCCCTCTTCACCGTCGCCAGCTTCGCGTGCGGACTGGCCGCGGACGACACCCAGCTCGTCATCGCCCGCATCGTGCAGGGCCTGGCGGGCGGCGTCTTCGTCCCGGCGGTCAACGCCTACATCCAGCTCCTCTTCCGCGGTCCCTCGCGCGGCAAGGCCTTCGCGGTGATGGGCGCGGTCCTCGGCGTCTCGTCGGCGCTCGGCCCGATCATCGGCGGCCTGATCATCCAGGCCTTCGGCGACGAGAACGGCTGGCGCCTGGTCTTCTGGGTGAACCTGCCCATCGGCGTCGCGACCCTGATCGCCGCCGCGGTCCTCCTCCCCGCCCGCCGCGACCTCGAGGCCGGCGACCGCGCCCCGAGCGGAGGCGTCGACTGGCTCGGCCTCGTGCTCGTCTCCGGCGGCCTGGTCGCCCTGCTCGTCCCGCTCATCCAGGGCGAGGACGAGGGCTGGCCGCTGTGGACCTTCCTCTCGATCGCCGGCGGAGTCCTGCTCCTCGCCGCGTTCGGCGCCTGGGAGGTCCTCCACGTCCGCCGCGGCCGCGCTCCCCTGGTGCCGCCGTCGCTGTTCCGCCACCCGGCCTTCACCGGAGGCGTGATCCTCGCGCTGGTCTACTTCGCGGCCTTCACGAGCATCTTCTTCACCATCTCGCTGCTCTGGCAGTCGGGCCTCGGCCACACCGCGCTCGAGTCGGGCCTGGTCTCGATCCCCTTCGCGATCGGCAGCATCATCAGCTCCTCGCAGAGCAACCGGATGACCGCGCGCCTGGGGCGCAACGTCCTGGTGATGGGCAGCGGGCTCCTCGCCATCGGGCTCGGCTGGGTCTGGCTGGTGCTGCTGACCGCGACCCCGGACTCGATCAGCAACTGGCAGCTCCTGCCGCCGCTGCTGATCGCGGGCCTCGGCAACGGCTTCTTCATCGCCCCGAACGTGCAGTTCATCGTCTCGACCGTCGACCCGCAGGACGCGGGCGCGGCGAGCGGCGTGATCTCGGCGATCCAGCGCATCGGCTCGGCCGTGGGCATCGCGGTCATCGGCAGCGTGCTGTTCGGGAGCCTCGTCATCACGGGTCCGGACACGGTCGCCTCGGGCTTCCTCGACGCCGCGGCTCCCGCGATGCTCCTCAGCACCCTGATGGCGGTCGCCGCTTTCGCGCTGGTGTTCGTGCTGCCGAAGTCGGTCTCGCGCCGGGGCTGAGGGCCCCTGCCCGGTCGCCGCACGCCGGCGGTCGGGCGCGCGGGACGTCCGCCGCCCGGAGATCCGGTGCGGCGGGCCCCCCGTCTGATCCGCGGGTGGCCCGGGAGCCTACGCCCGAGCGGCCGCCGCGGCCTTCGCCGCCGCCGGCAGCGCGTCCACGATGCGCCCGATCGCCGCGTCATCGTGCGCGGCCGAGACGAACCAGGCCTCGTACACCGACGGCGGCAGCGAGACGCCCGCGTCGAGCATCGCGTGGAAGAACGCCGGGTAGCGGAACGACTCCTGCGCCTGGACCTCGGCGTAGTCCCGCACCGGCCGGCCCAGGTCCGTGAACATGAAGCTGAAGAGGCTCCCGGCCGTCTGCACCGTGTGCGCGACGCCCTCGGCCGTCAGCGCCGCCGACACCTCGCGCTGGAGCGTCAGCGCCGTGGCGTCCAGCGAGGCGTAGACCGCGTCGTTGGCCAGCTGCAACGTCCGGATGCCCGCGGCCACCGCGACCGGGTTCCCGGAGAGGGTGCCCGCCTGGTACACCGGCCCGAGCGGCGCCAGGTGGTCCATGACGTCCGCACGGCCGCCGAGAGCCGCGACCGGCATCCCTCCGCCGATGACCTTGCCGAAGGTGTAGAGGTCGGCCCGGTACGGAGCCTCGGCGCCGCGGTTCTCGAGCCCCCACCAGCCGCCGGCGCTCACGCGGAAGCCGGTGAGCACCTCGTCCATGATCAGCAGCGAGCCGTTCGCGTGCACGAGGTCGGCGAGGGCCGCGTTGAAGCCCGGGTCCGGAGCGACGACGCCCATGTTGGCGGCCGCGGCCTCGGTGATGACCGCCGCGATGTCGGCGCCGCGCTCGGCCAGGACCGCGCGCACCGCCTCGAGGTCGTTGTACGGCAGCACGATCGTCTGGGCCGCGGTCGCGGCCGTGACGCCGGCGGAGGCGGGCAGCGAGAGGGTCGCGAGACCGGAGCCGGCATCGGCGAGCAGTCCGTCGGAGTGGCCGTGGTAGTGGCCGGAGAACTTGATCAGCAGGTCGCGGCCGGTGACGCCGCGGGCGAGGCGGATCGCCGTCATCGTCGCCTCGGTGCCGGTGGAGACCAGGCGGAGCTTCTCGATCGGCGAGACTCCCCCGGCCGTGATCCGCGCCTCGACCAGCTCGGCGAGATCCGTCTCGGCGGGAGTGGACGCGCCGAACGAGAGACCGCGGGCGGCCGCCTCCTGCACCGCCGCGACGACCTCGGGGTGCGCGTGCCCGAGGACGGCGGGGCCCCAGGAGCAGACGAGGTCGACGTACTCGCGCCCGTCCGCGTCCGTGATGAACGGGCCGGCGGCCGAGACCATGAAGCGCGGGGTCCCGCCGACCGAGCGGAACGCTCTGACGGGCGAGTTGACGCCTCCGGGGATCGCGTGTCGGGCACGCTCGTACAGGGTGTCGTTAGCCGAGGTGGTCACCCCTCCAGGGTACGCGCGCCGCCCGGCGCCCTCGCGCCGGAGGAGCGCTTTCGGACGAGATGCCGAGTCTCGCTCCCGGGAGGAGGAGCGGCTACTTCAGCAGGTCGCGAGCGATCTCGACGGCCCAGTAGGTGAGAACCGCGTCGGCCCCCGCGCGAAGGATCCCCGTGACCGACTCCAGGATCGCCGGCTCGCGCGAGATCCAGCCGTTCGCGGCGGCGGCCTCGATCATCGCGTACTCCCCCGACACCTGGTACGCCCAGACCGGCACGTCCGAGACGGAGGCGACGTCCGAGAGCACGTCGAGATAGCTCATGGCGGGCTTCACCATCACCACGTCGGCACCCTCGGCGAGGTCGAGGGTCGCCTCGCGCAGGCCCTCGCGGCGGTTCGCCGGGTCCTGCTGGTAGGTGCGGCGATCGCCCTCGAGCGTGGACTGCACGGCCTCGCGGAACGGACCGTAGAAGCTGGAGGCGTACTTCGCCGAGTACGCGAGGATCGCGGTGTCGAGGTGCCCGGCGCCGTCGAGAGCGGCGCGGATCGCTCCGACCTGGCCGTCCATCATCCCCGAGAGCCCGAGCAGGTGGGAGCCGGCCTCGGCCTGGGCGAGCGCCATCTCCTCGTAGCGGAGGAGCGTGGCGTCGTTGTCGACGCGCCCGCGGTCGTCGAGCACGCCGCAGTGGCCGTGGTCGGTGAACTCGTCCAGGCACAGGTCGGTCTGCACGACCAGCGCGTCGCCGACCTCCTCCACGACGACCCGCGTCGCGGCGTTGAGCACGCCGTCGGGGTCGGTCGCACCGGAGCCGACCGCGTCGCGCGTGGTGGGCACGCCGAACAGCATCACGCCACCGATCCCCGCCTCGGCCGCCTCTGTCACCGCTCCGCGGACGCTGTCCAGCGAGTGGTGCATCACCCCCGGCATCGACCCGATCGGCCGGGCCTCGGTGATCCCCTCGGCCACGAAGAGGGGCAGGATCAGCTGCGCCGGGTGGATGCGCGTCTCCTGGACGAGACGGCGGAGTGCGGGGGTCGTGCGGAGGCGGCGCGGGCGGATGGCAGTCATGTCCTCCAGCGTAATCCCGCCCCGCCGAGCACCTCCCGGGAGCGCGGACGCCCCACCCCGTGGAGGTGCTCCGGACGCACCACGTCTGCCGAGAGGCGGGTCGCTGCCCTGTGGGGCGAGGCCCGCCCCTCCCGGCCGACATCGCGCCGGAGAGGCGGCTCAGCGGGGAGCGCGCTCCGTGGCGACGGCGGCGACCGCGTCGATGAGGGAGGAGGCCGAGCGCTCGTCGGCGACGACGTCGACGCGCAGGCCGAAGGCGCGGGCGTCCTTCGCGGTCTGCGGGCCGATCGCGGCGACGAGGATCGACTCGGGCACCGGGCCGAGCTGCTTCTGGACCTGCTCCGCGACGCTGCCCGAGGTGACGAGGATCGCGTGCACGGCTCCGCCGGCGACATCCGCCACGACGCGCTCCTCCACCGGGACGCCGACCGTGCGGTAGGCGACCACGGAGCGCACGTCGTGCCCGATGCGGGTGAGGCCCTCGGTGAGCAGCGGCTTGGCGATCTCGGACCGCAGCGTCAGCACGCGCAGGGGGTGCCGGCCGCCGGTGGCCTCCTCCCACTCGGCCAGGAGGCCGCGGGCGGAGTTGTCCTCGGAGGGGACGAGGTCGACGGAGTAGCCGGCGGCGACGAGCGCGGCCGCCGTGGTCTCGCCGACCGCCGCCACCTTGGTGCTCGCGGGCACGGTGGTGCGCAGGAGGGACAGGACGTCGACCGTGGTGGCGCTCGTGACGGTCATCCAGTCGAAGGCGCCGGCCTCGAGGTCGGCGAGGGCCTGCTCGAGCGCCGGGAAGTCGTCGGTCGGCGCGAAGTTGATCATCGGAGCGACGACGGGCGAGGCTCCCTTGGCACGGAGAGCGGCGGCGACACCGTCCCCCCACGGGCCTCCGCGGGGGACGAGGATGCGCCACCCCTGCAACGGCTTCTCCCACTGGGAGTAGGCGGCGGGGACGATCACGAAGGGGCTCCCAGGGGTGCGAGTTCGGCGGCACCCGCACCGAGAAGCGCGTCAGCGAGCAGAGAGCCGCAACGGAACGCGGCTTCGACGACGGGCAGTTCGCGACCACCATACTGCGGATCCGCCCGGTGTCGACCACCGCCGACCGAACCGTTATCGACCGGCTCCGCGACCTCCCGTGCGAGGGACGCCGTGCCGTCGACGGCGAAGACCACGCCGTGCAGGACCACGCGGTCCTCCTCGACGACTGCGGAGGCTCCGATCGGAGCGGCGCACCCGGCCTCGAGGGAGGCGAGGAGCGACCGCTCGGCCGTGATCGCCGCGCGGGTCGGCACGTGCTCGACCGCCGCGAGAGCGGCACGCAGCTCCTCCGACGGCTCCTCGTCGCGCACCTCGATGGCCAGCGCTCCCTGACCGGGGGCGTGCGGGGAGACGTCGAAGCCGAGCACCTCGGTGATCGCGTCGACACGGCCGAGGCGGCGCAGGCCGGACAGGGCGAGCACGATCGCGTCCAGCGGCGAGTCGCTGCCGGGCAGCACCCTCCGGAGCCTGGTGTCGATGTTGCCGCGGATGTCCACGATCCCGAGGTCCGGACGGGCGGCCAGCAGCGCCGCGCGCCGACGGGGCGAGCCCGTGCCCACGCGGGCTCCGACCGGCAGGGTCGCCAGGGTGAGCCCGTCGCGGGCGCAGAGCGCGTCGCGCGGGTCCTCCCGCTCGGGGACCGCTCCGAGCAGCAGGCCCTCCACCGGAGCGGTGGGCAGGTCCTTCAGCGAGTGCACGATCGCATCGCAGCGCCCGGCGAGCAGCGCGTCGCGCAGGGCGCTGACGAACACGCCGGTGCCGCCGAGGGAGGCGAGCGAGCCGCGCATGCGGTCGCCGTCCGACTCGATGCGCACCAGCTCCACGGGGACCCCCGCGGCGGCCGACATCAGATCGGCCGTCATCCGGGTCTGCGCCACCGCGAGCGCGCTCGCGCGGGTGCCGACTCTGATGCTCACGACAGACGACTCCTCATCACGGTGCGACTCCCGCCAGGGCGGGCTTGAACCCCGCTCGCACGTTCTCGCAGCAGCCGGGGCGGCAGACGTCGTACCAGGGGCCGAGCGCCGTCATCGAGGGCCGGTCCTCGGTCGGCACGCCGTTGACGCGCTCGAGGACCAGGTCGATCAGGCCGGAGACGTAGACCGGGTCCGTGCCGGGGGTCGCGACGCGGAGCGCGACGAGTCCTTGCTCCTCCGAGGTCTCGAGGGCCTCGTTGTCGAGGTCCCACATGACCTCCATGTGGTCGGACACGAAGCCGAGCGGGACGATCAGCAGCGCGCGGCGGCCGCGGGCCGGCAGCTCCGCGATGGCGTCGTTGATGTCCGGCTCGAGCCAGGGCTGGGTGGGCGGGCCGGAGCGCGACTGGTAGACCAGCTGCCAGGGCACGTCCTCGTCCGTGGCGGCGGCCATGACGACCTCGGCGACGGCGAGGTGCTGCGCCTCGTAGGCGCCGCCCGGTCCGAACTCGTGCACGTCGACGACGGTGCCGTCGTCGTGGCGCTCGTGGGGTCCGCTGCGCTCGGCGTCGGCCATGGGGATCGAGTGCGTCGAGAACAGCACCTCCACCTCGGACGTGACATCGAGGTCGGGCATCCGCTCGCGCAGCTCGTCGAGCCCGTCGTGGACGGCCTTGACGAACGGCATGACGAAGCCGGGGTGGTCGAAGAACTGGCGCACCTTGTCGATCCGCAGCTCGCCCTCGAGGCCGGTCGCTTCGAGCGCCGCCGCGTAGTCCTCGCGGTACTGCCTGCAGGACGAGAAAGAGGAGTACGCGCTGGTGGCGATGGCGAGCAGGTTGGTGAACCCGCGCTCCTTCGCCTCGGCGACGGCCTCGCTCATGTAGGGCGCCCAGTTGCGGTTGCCCCAGAGCACGGGGAGGTCGATGCCGCGGTTCGCGAGCTCGGCCTCGAGCGCCTTCTTCAGCGCACGGTTCTGCGCGTTGATCGGGCTGACGCCGCCGAAGTGGCGGTAGTGGTGGGCGACCTCCTCGAGGCGCTCCTCCGGGATGCCGCGGCCGCGGGTGACGTTGCGGAGGAACGGGATGACGTCGTCCTGACCCTCGGGCCCGCCGAAGCCGGCGAGGAGGATCGCGTCGTAGGCCACGGGGACCTCGACGTGCTCGGGGCCGGACGCCGCCGCGGGGGTGGCCCCGCGGACGAGGATCGGCTCGCTGGTCGTGTCGCTCATCGGAGCACCTCGGCGATCTGGTCGGCGTCGATGCGCCGTCCTGTGTAGAAGGGGACTTCCTCGCGCACGTGGCGGCGGGCCTCGGTGGCGCGCAGGTCGCGCATGAGGTCGACGAGGTTGACGAGCTCCTCGTCCTCGAGGGCGAGGATCCACTCGTAGTCGCCGAGCGAGAACGAGGCGACCGTGTTGGTCAGGACGGAGCGGAACCGCGAGCCCTGGCGCCCGTGCTGGGCGAGCATCGCGCGGCGCTCCTCCTCGGGGAGGATGTACCACTCGTAGGAGCGGACGAAGGGGTAGACCGTGAGCCAACGGGCCGGCGCCTTCCCGCGCATGTAGGCGGGGAGGTGGTTCGAGCTGAACTCGGCGTCGCGGTGCACGCCCATCGCGTTCCACGTCGGCAGGAGGCCGACCAGCAGCTCCGTGCGGCGCAGCTCGCGGTAGGCCCGCTGCAGCTCCTCGGGCGCCGGGCCCGTGAGCCACAGCATGATGTCGGCGTCGGCGCGCAGGGCCGAGACGTCGTAGGTGCCGCGGACGGTCACGCCCTCGCCCTCGAGCTGGGCGACGAGGTGCTCGTACTGCTCCACCGCGGGATCCACGGCGTCGCTGGAGAGGGTGAACGGACGTGCGGGATCCCTGCGGAGAACCGCCCAGAGCGTGTATCCCAGGGCCTGATCGGAGTGATCCTGATCGGCAGGGGGCTGCGGCGCCGGAGCGGCGGCGCTCGTGTCGGGGGCGGACTGAACGGGACCCGCCGTGCCGGCGGTCTGATCGGTCATTGATCCATCATCCCTCCGCTCGTGCCGATGCACAAAAGCGGCGGGGGCTCTGGCGCCGGAGGGCCCGGGACGCTAGCACCCCGGGCCCTCCGGCGCTCAGTCCTCGATGATCTGCTTCGCGACGCCCCAGACGACGAGGCCCACGGCGGCGGCGGCGCCGACCGCTCCGGCGATCAGCGCGGAGGGGTTCTGGCGGCGCACCACCTGGAGCTTGCGCTCGATCGTCCGCTGGGCCGTGCGCACCTTGCGCGGCACGTTGACCTTGTACTCGATCGCGTCGAGGGTCGCGGCCAGCTCGGAGCGAGCGCGCTCGATGTCGGCCTTCAGCTGGCCGGGCTTCAGCTCCGCCGGGTCGACGAAGCGGGGCGTGGTGCTGCTGACGGATCGCTCAGTTGTCATAGCTGCCCACTCCCTTGAACGCCTGGACGTCCTTCTTGATGCTGTCGATCGAGTCCTGCGGCACCGGCGGCACGGCCTTCTTGATGGTGCGCACGCCGACGAGGGCGAGGATCACGGCCACCAGGAGGAAGAAGACCGTCACGAGCAGCGCCGACAGCCAGGCCGGAAGCCACGAGGCGATGCCGATGATCGCGAAGGCGACCAGCGTCGCCCACGCGGTCAGGAGGAGGAAGGCCGCGACCGCGAACAGGCCGACGGCCAGACCCGCGCTCTTCGCCTTGCCCGCCAGCTCGTTCTTCAGCGAGGCGACCTCGGCCTTGACGAGCTCGATCACGAGGCCGGGCAGGTCGCTGACCAGCTCTCCCAGTGATCGGGCGTTCTTGGGATTGCGTTCGTTCACCACGGGAGCTCCTCGAGGGTGGGACGTGCCGGCCGTCGCGCGCCTGGCACGGCCGGAGGGATGAGCACTAGGCCCTGCTGGTGGAGGTGGACGTCGTCGACCCGCCGGAGCCGGCCGACGCCGCGGCCTCGTCGACCTTCGAGGCCGCCTTGCGGGCGGCCGCCGACGCCTCCGCGTCGCTCGCTCCCTGGGCCTTCCTGCCGCCGGACACGGCCTTGACGACCACCGAGCGCACGACCTCGTACGCCTTGTCCGAGACGCTGCTCAGCTGGGTCTTCGCGGCACCGCCGACGGCGCCCGCGACGTCCTGCACCGGCTGGGTCCGCCAGAAGCGGCCTGCCGCCGAGGCGATCTGCTCGTACCGCTTGCGGCCGGCGCGTGCTCCCAGCACGTACCCGGCTGCGGCTCCTGCCACGAAAAGAATCTTGCCCTTCACGCCTACTCCTCGTCCTGGGTCGCTCTCGCGATCGTCCACGCGGTCGGTGACCACTCGTGCCGGGGCACGCCGCGCGCTCGCGCGGATGCCTGGGCCTAAGAGTAGCCGTCGGCGTCGCGGGCGTCGCTCGGCAGCCCGACTCCTTGACGCACCAGTCGGCGCCGGATAAGGGCGGCCGTCTCGGCGGCGTGCGGGAGCACCGAGGCGAGGCCCGTGCCCGCGATCCAGGTGCCGGTCACGGCGACTCCCTCGATCGGGAGGAGCGCCTCGCGGAACGCCTCCAGGTGCGCGCGGCGGCCGAGCGCCGCGGCGGGCCGGACGTTGGCCCAGCGCACCCGGGCGGAGTCGACGAGCGAGGCCGGATCGAGGGCGAGTCCGAGCAGCGTCGAGGCGTCGAGCAGGGCGATCGCGGCCGCCTCGGCATCGGTGCGCCCCTCGAGCGGCGGGCGCTCGCCCGGGCGCCCGTAGGAGAGGCGCAGCACGTGGCGGCCGGGAGGGAGGGAGGCGGCCAGCCAGTCCCACTTCGCGGTCGCGTGCGTGATCGCCTTGGCCGTGACGTCGGTGGCGGTGGGCGCCACGAGCACGCCGGAGCCGCGGGGGGCTGCGTCCAGGCGGGCGTCGTCGAGGACCAGGGTCACCAGCTCGACGGAGTCGTGGGGCGCCTCGTCGGCGCGCTCCGCGACGGCGGGAGCGAGGCCGGCGAGCAGCGCCCGGGCGTCGCGCTCCGGCGTCGAGACGATCACCGCTCGGGCGCTCAGAGCGCCGTCGGCGAGGGTCAGGACGAAGTCCCCGTCGGAGCCCTCGAGCCGCTGCACGGAGGTGCCGGTGCGGATCTCGCCGGAGAGGTAGTCGATCCGCTGGACCAGCGCGGCGACCAGGCGGTGCATCCCGCCCTCGAGCCCGCGGACCGCGACTCCGGCCGGGAGGTTCGCGCGGAGGGCGGCCACTGCCCGGGCGAGGGAGCCCGCACGGGTGAGCGCGCCGTTCAGTCCGGGTGCGGCGAGGTCGACGTCGATGTCGTCCGGCCGGCTCGAGTAGACGCCGGAGACGACCGGCGCGACCAGGTCCTCGAGCACGCGCTCGCCCATCCGGGTGCGCACCAGCTCGGCGAGGGAGTGGGCGCGGCCGATGCGCAGCACCGGCATCAGGGTGTCGAGCCAGGCGCGCCAGGCGCCGCGGCGGCCGATCGCCCGCACGACGTCGGGGGCGAGCGGCGTGCCGGGGATGCCGAGGATGCCGGCCCGGGGCGACGGCACGGAGCGGCCGCCCGAGAGGTGCAGCCACGAGCCGTGCGTCCGCGGCTCGACGATCGACTCGGCGAGCGGGACGCCGTCGAGGGTCAGCGCGGCGAGCGCCCGCTCGACGTGGCCGCCCCGGGTGGCGAAGCTCTCGGCGCCGGCGTCGAGCGCGGCTCCGGCCAGGGCGAGCGGAGAGACGGAGCCGCCGACCCGCTCCCCCGCCTCGAGCACCACGACGCGCAGGCCGATGCGCAGGCACTCCGCGGCGGCGGCGAGCCCCGCCACTCCGCCGCCGACGACCGCGACGTCGTACGACGCCGCGTCGCGGGGGCGCTCCTCGCTCACGGCCGCCAGGCGTGCACGAACGCGACGAGGCGCGTGAGCACGTCGGGGTCGGTCTCGGGCGGCACGCCGTGGCCGAGGTTGAGCACGTGCGCGGGGGCGCTCAGGCCGCGGCGGAGCACGTCGTCGACGTGGGCCTCGAGGACCTCCCACGGCGCGGTCAGCAGCGCCGGGTCGACGTTGCCCTGCACCGGCACGAAGCCGCCGAGGCGGTGGTTGGCCTCGTCGAGCGGGATCCGGTAGTCGACGCCCACCACGTCGGCGCCGATACCGTGCATCGCTCCGAGCAGCTCGCCGGTGCCGACGCCGAAGTGCACGATCGGGACGTTGCGGCGCGTCTCCCCGTGGTCGAACGCCAGGTCGCGCACGTGGACGAGGGCGCGCGCGGAGGCGGGAGCGACGTGGGTCGTGTAGTCCGAGAGCGAGAGCGCCCCGGCCCAGGAGTCGAAGAGCTGCGCGGCGCTGGCCCCGGCGAGCACCTGCGCGCGGAGGAAGCGGCCGGTGACCTCGGCGGTCCACTCCATCAGCTGGGCCCAGGCGGCGGGGTCGGCGTGCATCATCGTCCGCGCGCGCAGGTGGTCCTTGGACGGGCCGCCCTCCACCAGGTAGGCGGCCAGGGTGAAGGGAGCGCCGGCGAAGCCGATGAGCGGGGTGTCGCCGAGGCCCGCGACGGTGCGGCGCACGCCCTCGCGGATGGGCTCGAGCGTCTCGTCGAGCACGGACGGGTCGATCGAGGCGAGCTCGGCGACGTCGGCGGCCGTGCGCACCGGCTTCTCGAGCACCGGACCGCGCCCGGGGACGATGTCGACGCCGACGCCCGCGAGCCGCAGCGGGATCACGATGTCGCTGAAGAAGATGGCCGCGTCCACTCCGTGGCGCCGCACCGGCTGCAGGGTGATCTCGCTCGCCAGCGCCGGGTCGAGGCAGGCGTCGAGCATCTTCGTGTCGGTGCGCAGGGCCCGGTACTCCGGGAGGCTGCGGCCGGCCTGGCGCATGAACCAGACGGGCGTCCTCTCGCCCCGCTCGGAGCGGTAGGCGCGCAGGAGCAGCGAGTCGGCCGTGCGGCCGGCGGAGAGGGGGTGCAGCGGATCGAGCAGGCCGTCGGTGGGGGAGGTCACCGCGGCATTATTCCAGGCGCATCCGTGCATTCCTCCCCAGTCCGGGGACCCCGCCCCGCAGAGCGCGGGTAGACTGACGTGGTGCTTCTGTGTCTGACGGCGTCGCACAAGAACGCCAGCTTCGATCTCCTCGAGAAGCTCTCCGTCGACTCCTCCGCCGTGACCGCGGCCCTCTCCGAGGGGATCGACTTCGTCTCCGGAGCCGTCGTCGTCGCGACCTGCAACCGCTTCGAGGCCTACCTCGACATCGAGGAGCCGCTGACCGCCGCGCAGGCCGTCGCCGTCGAGGCCGCCACCGCCGCCGTCAGCGCCGCGACCGGCGTCGAGCAGGACGAGCTGCGCGGGAGCGTCGACGTCGTCTCGGGCGACCGGGTGGCCGAGCACCTCTTCGCCGTCTCCAGCGGGCTCGAGTCCGTCGTGGTCGGCGAGGGCGAGATCGCGGGCCAGGTCCGCCGCTCCCTCGAGGAGGCGCGCCGCCTCGGCACCACCTCCTCCGAGCTCGAGCGGCTTTTCCAGCGCGCCTCGCAGACCTCGCGCGGCATCAAGAACCGCACCGGCCTCGGCAGCGCCGGCCGCTCGATCGTGCGCCTCGCGCTCGACCTGGCCGCGAGCCGCGTCACCGACTGGCGGGCCGCCCGCGTCCTCCTCGTCGGCACCGGCAGCTACGCGCGGGCGACCGTCGCGGCCCTGCGCGACCGCGGAGTGGTCGACATCGCCGTGCACTCCCCCTCCGGCCGCGCCGAGGGCTTCGCCGCCCGCCGCTCGCTCCGGCCCATCGCCGCCGCCGATCTCGCGCTCGAGACGGTCTCGGCCGACATCGTCATCACCTGCACCACGACCCAGGAGCCGGTGCTCGACGCCGCCCTGCTCGCCGCCGGGCGCCTCCAGGGCTTCTCCCGCGAGCGCCAGCTCGTGATCGACCTGGGCCTGCCGCGCAACGTCGCCTCCGACGTCACCTCGGTCGCCGGCGTCGAGCTCCTCGACCTCGAGACGATCAGCCTGCACGCGCCTCTCGACGTGCTCGACGCGTCGCAGCAGGCGCGCGCGCTCGTCGACAAGGCGGCCCGGAAGTTCTCGGACGTCGCCGACGAGAAGAGCCTCACTCCGGCCGTCGTCGCCCTGCGCGCCCACGTGTTCGACGCGCTCGACGCCGAGATCGAGCGGGCCCGCTCGCGCGGCGACGAGGACGGCCGCACCGAGCAGGCGCTCCGCCACCTCGCCGGCGTCCTGCTGCACACCCCGAGCGTCCGCGCCCGCGACTACGCGCGCGCCGGAGCCCAGGAGGCCTACCTCACCGGGCTCGAGGCGCTCTTCGGCATCGTGGTCCCGGCCGAGCCCGCCGCCGCGCACCCCGACGCGGACGCCGCCACCGCGTGAGCCTCCGGCTCCCCTTCGATGCGGAGCCGCTGCGCTCCGCGCCGCTGCTCACCGAGCGCCTGCTCCTGCGTCCCCTCGGACCGGAGGACGCCGAGGACCACGCGCGCTACCAGGGCGACGCCGACGCCGTCCGGTTCCTCCGCTGGCCGGTGCGCACCCCCGAGGAGTCGCGGGCGCACCTGCAGCGCCGCCTCCCCTCGACACGGCTCGCCGCCGACGGCGACGTGGCCGTGCTGGCGATCGTCCCCCGGGAGGGCGTCCTCGCCGGGCGGATGATCGGCGACCTCACGCTCATCGCGACGTCCGTCGAGCAGGAGGCGGTCGAGATCGGCTGGGTGCTGCACCCGGAGGCGCAGGGGCGCGGCTACGCGACCGAGGCCGCCCGGGCTCTGCTCGACCTCGCGTTCGACACCCTCGGCGCGCACCGCGCGATCGCGCAGCTCGACGCTCGGAACAATGCGTCCGCCCGCCTCTGCGAGCGGCTCGGGATGCGCCTCGAGGCGAACCACCGGGAGGACGAGTTCTGCAAGGGCGAGTGGACCTCGACCCTCGTCTTCGCCCTGCTCGCCCGCGAGCGCTGACCGCAGGGCCGGCTGGTCCGCGTTCGGCGGGACGCCGCCGGCCCGTCCGGTCGGCGGCGTCCCGGGAGGAGTGTCAGGCCCCGCGGAGCCCGGTGAAGAGGTACGACTCGAGCTGCTCGAGCGGGATGCGCTCCTGCTTCATCGTGTCGCGGTCGCGGACGGTCACGGCGTCGTCCTCGAGCGAGTCGAAGTCGACGGTCACGCAGTACGGGGTGCCGATCTCGTCCTGGCGGCGGTAGCGGCGGCCGATCGCTCCGGAGTCGTCGAAGTCGACGTTCCAGAGCTGGCGCAGCTGGTCGGCGACGCGGCGCGCGAGCGGCGAGAGGGCCTCGTTGCGCGAGAGCGGCAGCACGGCCACCTTCACCGGCGCCAGGCGCGGGTCGAGGTGCAGCACGGTCCGCGTCTCGACCTTGCCCTTGGCGTTCGGCGGCAGCTCCTGCTCCTCGTAGGCGTCGACGAGGAACGCCATGAGCGCGCGGGTGAGGCCGAACGACGGCTCGATCACGAACGGCACGTAGCGCTCGTTCTTGTTCTGGTCGAAGAACGAGAGGTCCTTGCCCGAGTGCTCGATGTGCGTCTTGAGGTCGTAGTCGGTGCGGTTCGCGACTCCCATCAGCTCGCCCCACTCGCCCGAGGCGAAGCTGAAGCGGTACTCGATGTCGACGGTGCGCTTCGAGTAGTGGGAGAGCTTGTCCTTCGGGTGCTCGTACTGCCGGATGTTCTCGGGGTTCATCCCGAGCCCGACGAACCAGTCCCAGGCGAGCTGCATCCAGGTCTCCTGCCACTCCTCGTCCGTGCCGGGCTCGACGAAGAACTCGAGCTCCATCTGCTCGAACTCGCGGGTGCGGAAGATGAAGTTGCCGGGGGTGATCTCGTTGCGGAACGCCTTGCCGATCTGGCCGATGCCGAAGGGCGGCTTGCGACGGGCGCTCTGCAGCACGTTCGCGAAGTTGGTGAAGATGCCCTGGGCGGTCTCGGGACGCAGGTAGTGCAGCCCCGACTCGTCGTCGACGACGCCGAGGTAGGTCTTCATCAGGCCCGAGAACTGCTTGATCTCGGTCCACTGGCCGACCTTGTCGGGGTGCTCCGGGTCCGGGATGTCGGCGAGGCCGTTCACGGGCGGGTGGCCGTTGACCTCCTCGTACTTCTCGAAGAGGTGGTCGGCGCGGTAGCGCTTGTGGGTGATCAGCGACTCGGTCAGCGGGTCCGAGAAGACGCCGACGTGTCCCGAGGCGTGCCAGATCGCCGTGGGCAGGATGACCGCGGAGTCCAGGCCGACGACGTCACCCCGGCCCTGCACGAAGGTCTTCCACCACTGGCGCTTGATGTTCTCCTTGAACTCCACGCCGAGCGGCCCGTAGTCCCACGCGGAGCGGGTGCCCCCGTAGATCTCACCCGAGGGGAAGACGAATCCCCTGTGCTGCGCGAGGGTGATGACTTTGTCGAGGGTGGTGGGTTCTGCCACGGGTTGCTCCTCAGCTGTTCGGGCGCACGGGGCCCCGGCGCGCGCCGGCTGCGCGCGTCCTTCTGGTGTGCCCCCATGGTAGCCGCGGGGGCGCCGAGCCGGTCCGCCCGCGGCGGGCATGATGAGCGGATGAGCACCCTCCCGCCGATCGTCGTGTCCGCCGTCGCCGTCCTCCGCGACCGGCGCGTCCTGATGGTCACGGCGCGGGGCCGCGACGTCCTCTACCTCCCCGGCGGCAAGGTCGACGAGGGCGAGAGCGGGGTCGAGGCGGCGGCCCGCGAGGCCCGCGAGGAGCTCGGTGCCGTCGCGCTCGGCCTCGAGCCCCTGTTCACCGTCCGGACCCAGGCGCACGGCGAGCCGGAGGGGCGGGAAGTCCACATGAGCGTCTTCGCCGCCGAGCTCGACCGGGAGGCGCGCCCGAGCGGCGAGATCGACTCGCTGCACTGGGTCGACGGCTCCGATGCGGGCCGCTGCCCGCCCGCCGGGGTCGAGACCCTCCGGCTGCTGCGCGGTCTCGGTCTCGTCGACTGACCCTCCGGCTCCGGGCCGACCGCGGGGCGGCTAGCCTCGTGGCGTGGAGACGAGACGGCGTGCACGGGACCGGTCGAGCGCGGAGGAGCCGGACCGGCTCGAGCCGGTCCGGCTGGAGGCGGCCGTGCCCATCCTGCGGATCTTCTCGGTCGCCAAGGCGGGCGAGTTCTACGTCGACTACCTCGGCTTCGAGGTGGACTGGGAGCACCGCGCCGCGCTCGACGCCCCCCTCTACCTGCAGGTGTCGCGCTCGGGGCTCCGCCTGCACCTCAGCGAGCACCACCGCGACGGCAGTCCCGGCGCCGCCGTGCACGTCGCCCTCCGCGGAGTCCGCGAGCTGCACGCCGAGCTCGACGCGAAGGCGTACCCCTACCTCAACCCGCGGATCACCCGCACGCCGTTCGGCTTCGCGCTCGACGTGATCGATCCGTTCGGCAACCAGCTCCGCTTCGCGGAGCCGGCCCCGGTGCCGCGCCTGCCCTGATCGGTGCGCGTGCGGGTGCTTGTACAACCTGAGCGCCGACTGATCAACCGTTCACCGGCCGTCCATGCACTTCGGAGTCCCATCCTTTAGCGTGGCTCCGATGGCTTCACGGGGGACGATCGAGCGGCCGGACACGGCCCGGGCAACGGGACGGCAGCGCCGACCGCGGCTCCGCTTCATGGAGGCCGCACCGCTGGCGACGGGCCTGCTGGGCTCGATCGCGATCCTCCTCGGCTCGCTCGGCGTGGGCTACCTGCCCGCCGGCTCGCCCATCCGCGACTGGCCTCTCGTCGCCTCGATCCGCGCCACGGGCTGGCTCACCGAGTCCAGCGGCGCCCTCGTCGTGGGCGGCGGGATGCTGCTGCTGATCGCGTGGCTCCGCCTGCGCACGGTCGCGCTCGCGGCGGGCCCCGGCTCCGTCCGCACCATCGTGGTGGCGGCCCTCGCCTGGACCGCTCCGCTCCTCGTGACGGTGCCGCTGTTCAGCCACGACATGTTCTCCTACGTGGCGCAGGGGCGCCTGATGACCCAGGGCATCGACCCCTACACCCACGGCGTCGCGACGCTCCCGGGCTGGTTCGACCTCGGCGTCGACCCGCTCTGGGCCGACACCCCCACGCCCTACGGGCCCCTCTACCTCCTGATCGAGCGCACCGCCGTGCAGTTCGCGGGCTACGGCGCACCGGAGCTCTCGATCGCGATGCTCCGCGCCGTGTCGGTCGCGGGCGTGGCCGTCATGGCCGTCTACGCGCTCCGCCTGGCGCGCCTGCGCGGCCTCTCGGTCCCGCTCACCGCCTGGACGATCGTCGCCAATCCGCTGACCCTCGTGCTCTTCGTCGTCGCCGGCCACAACGACTCCGTGATGCTGGCGCTCATCCTCGCGTCGCTCTACTACGCCCAGACCGACCGGCGCATCGCCGCCGTCGTGCTGATGGCCGGAGCGATCGCGATCAAGCCGATCGCCGTGATCGCGCTCCCCGTGCTCGCGCTCCTGTGGCTGCGCCACGACGCGACGTGGCGCGAGCGCACCCGCGGCTGGCTCTGGACGGGCGCCGGAGCGCTCGGCCTCGTGGTCGCCGTCGGGCTGCTCGCGGGCGTCGGGGTCGGCTGGGTGGCGGCGATGGTCGTGCCCGGCTCGATCCTGCACTGGTACGCGCCGATGTCGTTCGTCACGGTCTCGGTCTCCCGCGCCGTCGAGTTCACCGGTCACGACCCCGCCGCGGCGATCGCCGTGGTCAAGATCCTCGCGCTCGGGCTCGCCGGCCTGATCGCTGCGCGCCTCATGCTGTCGCGGCGCTCCATCGATCCGCTCGCCCGCCTGTCCGGTGCGCTGCTCGCGTTCGTGACGGCGTCGACCGCCATCCACCCCTGGTACGCCCTCTGGATCCTGCCGATCGCCGCGCTCGCGCGCCCGTGGAGCCGCTCCCACGTGCACCTGGCGGTCTACGCGTCGATCTTCCTCATGTGCGTCACGCTCGCCGAGCCGATCGACGGCGGAGGCGGCACGATGGACCAGATCCCGGCGCGGGTCGCGACGATCGCCGCGATCGCCGTGGTCGGGATGTACGTCCTCCTCGGCTACACGGACGAGGAACGGGTCGAGGGCCTGCCCCTCGTGCGCGCGCTGCCGTTCGGCTCCGTGATCCTCGCCCGTCTCAGCGGCGGCCGCCTGGTCGACGCCCGGATGGCCGCGACGCGCCTGCGCGACTAGCCGGAGCCGCGGCTCAGGAGTCGGACTCGTCGCTCCGACGGCGGGTGCGGCGGTCGAGCGCGGCCTGCGCCGTCTCGGCGGCCGAGTCCGGGGAGCCGACCGGCCCGGTGGGACCGGCGAGGGTGCTCGAGAGCGACGACAGCCAGCCGGAGTCGTCGCGGCCGGCGTTCAGCGCATCTGAGAAGAGGGGGAGGTCGCTGCGGGCGGCGTGGATCGCGTAGGACTCGCGGGAGAACCCGTTGTCGGGGACGACGGGCGTCCTGCGGGACGCGCGCGTGGCGTCCGGGGCCTGCTCCTGTCGCGAGGCGTCCGACGCCTGCTCCTGGGGGGCCTGCTCCTGGGCGGCCTGCTCCCGGCGGGCGTCGCGCTCGTCGCGCGGGGTGCTGCTGTCGTGGTCCACGGCGGTCCTCCTGCTCTCCGCCCCGAGCGGAGGGGCAGGCGCCGCGATGACGGGGCGGCGCCCGGTCAGGCTACCCCTCGTTCAGGGTGTGGCGTCGTCGGCGGCCCCTGATCGTGGCGCGGGGCGCCAGACGACCAGCTCGGTCCGGCGCTGCGCGCGCGTGCCGTGGCGCAGAGTGACCACGTCCCCCTCGAGTCCGGCGGCGAACACGCGGCGGCCCGGCCGGTTCAGGAGCTCGTCGGCGAGGGCCGACTCCAGCTCGCGCACCCGCTGCGAGAGCGACTGCACCTGGTTCTCGAGCTGCAGGATGCGCGCGATGCCCTCGAGAGAGACGCCCTCGGAGGAGAGCCGGGCGACCTCGCGCAGCTGCACCACGTCGCGCATCGAGTAGCGGCGCGACTTGCCCGCGGTGCGGGTCGGGCTCACGAGCCCGAGCCGGTCGTACTGCCGGAGCGTCTGCGGGTGCATCCCCGCCAGCTCGGCGGCGACGGCGATCGCGAAGACGGGCGTGTTCTCGTCCATGTCTCCTCCTCCGACCGGTCGCGCCGATCCGGTGCTAGTAGCGGGCCTTCTCCAGGATGTCCTCGCGCGGGTCCTCGTCCGGCTCGGCGGCGGCGTAGGCCTCGAGGGCCTCACGGGCGGCGGCGGACAGGTGGCTCGGGACGGCGACCTGCAGGACGGCGAGCAGGTCGCCCGTGCCCTTGGGGGTCGTGACGCCGCGGCCCTTGACGCGCAGGACGCGGCCGCTCGGGGTGCCTGCGGCGACCCGGAGCTTGACGGGCTCGCCGCCGAGGGTCGGCACCTCGATCGTCGCGCCGAAGACGGCCTCGACGAAGGTCACGGGGACCGTCACGCGCAGGTTCAGCCCGTCGCGCTCGAACACCGGATGCTTGCGGACCGAGACGGTGAGCACCAGGTCGCCGGGATCGCCGCCGTCCGGGCTGGGGCGGCCCTTGCCGCGGACGCGGATCTTCTGGTCGTCGGCCACGCCGGCCGGGATGCGCACCGAGAGGGTGCGCCCGTCGCCGGTCTGCAGCTGGACGGTGTCACCCCGGGTCGCGGTGCGGAAGTCGATGGTGGTGCTGGCGGTGACGTCGGCGCCCTTCTGCGGGCCGCCGAAGCCGCGGTAGCCGCCGCTGGGCTGGCCGAAGCGGCTGCCTCCGCCGCCGAACATGCCGCCGAGGATGTCCTCGAAGCCGGGCGGCGGGCCCTGCTGGGTGCTGTAGGAGGTGCGCCCGCCCTGGCCGAACATGCCGCCGAAGACGTCGTCGAACCCTCCGGGCTGGCCTCCCGCGGTGAAGCGCGCTCCGCCGCCCATGGCGCGGATCTGGTCGTACTCCTTGCGCTGCTCGGCGTCCGAGAGCACGGTGTACGCCTCGCTGATCTCCTTGAAGCGCGCCTCGGCCTTCGCGTCCCCCGGGTTGGAGTCGGGGTGGAACTGGCGGGCGAGCTTGCGGTAGGTCTTCTTCAGGTCCGCGGCGGAGACGTCCTTGGACACGCCGAGGACTTTGTAGAAGTCCTTGTCGAACCAATCCTGGCTGGCCATGTGCCTCTTCCTGTGTCGAATGCGGCGAGGGACCCCGCCCCGGTCCGGCAGCGTGCTGCCGAGCGGGGCGGGGTCCTCCGCGGTGGTGGTGCCGGTGGCGGGGTCAGTCGGCGGGGACTGCCACGACCACCTTGGCGGCCCGCAGCAGCGAGCCTCCGAGGTAGTAGCCCGCCTCGACGACATCCGCGACCGTGGAGGTCTCGGCGCCGGGGGTGGGCTGCTGGAAGATCGCCTCGTGGATGTTCGGGTCGAACAGGTCGCCAACGGCGCCGGTCTTCACCAGGCCGAGCTTCTCCACTCCGCCGCGCAGCTTCTGCGCGATGGCCGTGAAGGGCCCGCCCTCGGCGAGGTCGCCGTGCTTCTCGGCGCGGTCGAGGTCGTCGAGCACGGGGAGGATGACCTTCACCGCGTCGCCGATCGCCCGCTCCTTGTCGACCTGGCGGTTGGCCTCGGTGCGCTTGCGGTAGTTCGCGTACTCCGCGGTCACCCGCTGGAGATCGGCGAGGTGCTCGGCCGCGAGCGTCTCGGCGCTGGACTGTCCCGAGAGGAACGAGAGGTCGGCGTCCGAGAGGCTGGTCTCGACGTCGGGCCCCTCGGCCTCGATGAGGCCCTCCTGGTCCTGGGCGTCCTGCGCCGCCTCGGCTCCCGCCTCGCCGCCGGTGGCCGGCTGCTCCTCGGGGAGGTCCTGGGGCTCGTTCTCGGCTGCCATGGCTACTTCGTGTCCTTCGGCTCGTCCTCGTCGATGACCTCGGCGTCGACGATGTCCTCGTCGTCCTTCTTGTCACCGTCGGCCGGAGCGTCCGCGGGGGCGCTCTGCGCGGCCTGGTCCTGGGAGTAGATCGCCTGGCCGATCTTGGTCTGCGAGGCGTTGAGGGCGTCGAACGCGGTCTTGACGGCCGCGTCGTCGTCGCCGGCGAGCGCGGTCTTCAGCGCGTCGACGTCTCCCTGCACCTCGGACTTGACGTCCTCGGGCAGCTTGTCCTCGTTGTCCTTGATCAGCTTGTCGATCGAGTACGCCAGGGTCTCGGCGTTGTTGCGGATCTCGGCGGCCTCGCGGCGGGCCTTGTCCTCGGCGGCGTGCTCCTCGGCCTCGCGGACCATGCGGTCGATGTCGTCCTTGGGCAGCGACGAGCCGCCCGTGATCGTCATCGACTGCTCCTTGCCGGTGCCCTTGTCCTTCGCGGACACGTGGACGATGCCGTTGGCGTCGATGTCGAAGGTGACCTCGACCTGCGGGATGCCGCGCGGGGCCGGCGCGATGCCGGTCAGCTCGAACGTGCCCAGGTTCTTGTTGTCGCGGGTGAACTCGCGCTCGCCCTGGAAGACCTGGATCGCAACGGACGGCTGGTTGTCGTCGGCCGTGGTGAAGGTCTCGGACCTCTTGGTCGGGATCGCGGTGTTGCGCTCGATGAGCTTCGTCATGATCCCGCCCTTGGTCTCGATGCCCAGCGAGAGCGGGGTCACGTCGATCAGGAGGACGTCCTTGCGCTCGCCCTTGAGGACGCCGGCCTGCAGCGCGGCGCCGACGGCGACGACCTCGTCCGGGTTGACGCCCTTGTTGGGCTCCTTGCCCCCGGTGAGCTTCTTGACGAGCTCGGCGACGGCCGGCATGCGGGTCGAGCCGCCGACGAGGACCACGTGAGCGATGTCCTCGACCTTGACGCCCGCCTCGGCGATGACGTCGGTGAAGGGCTTGCGGGTGCGCTCGATCAGGTCGCTCGTGAGCTCCTCGAACTTGGCGCGGGTGAGCGTCTCGTCGAGGTTCGCCGGACCGTTCTCGGTGAGCGAGAGGTAGGGCAGCTGGATGCTGGTCGAGGTGCTCGAGGAGAGCTCCTTCTTCGCCTGCTCCGCGGCCTCCTTGAGGCGCTGGCGAGCGATCTTGTCCTTCGAGACGTCGACGCCGGTCGAGTCCTTGAAGCGCTTGACCAGGTGGTCGACGACGCGCTGGTCCCAGTCGTCGCCGCCGAGGCGGTTGTCGCCCGACGTCGCGCGGACCTGGATGGTCGAGAAGTCGTCGTCCTTGCCCACCTCGAGGAGGGAGACGTCGAACGTTCCGCCGCCGAGGTCGAAGACGAGGATGAGCTCGTCCTCCTTGCCCTTGTCGAGGCCGTAGGCCAGCGCGGCCGCGGTGGGCTCGTTGATGATGCGCAGGACGTTGAGGCCGGCGATCTCGCCGGCGTCCTTGGTCGCCTGGCGCTCGGCGTCGTTGAAGTAGGCCGGGACGGTGATGACCGCGTCGGTCACCTTGTCGCCCAGGTACTGCTCCGCGTCGCGCTTGAGCTTGCCCAGGATGCGGGCCGAGATCTCCTGCGGGGTGTACTTCTTGTCCTCGACGCCGAAGGTCCAGTCGGTGCCCATGTGGCGCTTGACCGACGCGATGGTGCGGTCGACGTTGGTGACGGCCTGGCGCTTCGCGGTCTCGCCGACGAGCACCTCCCCGTCCTTGGTGAACGCCACGACGGACGGCGTGGTGCGGAAGCCCTCGGCGTTGGCGATGACGGTGGGCTCGCCTCCCTCGAGGACGGCCACGACAGAGTTGGTGGTTCCCAGGTCGATGCCTACGGCACGGGACATATGCGTTGTTCTCCTTCGCGATCGGCGTCGCGCGGGCGGCTGCCGGTCAGTTGACGGGTGGTGCGGAATCCTCTGCGGGAGTTGAGCCCCGCACGCTCAAGTTTACGCATCCGTCGTCTCGCGTCAAGTCCGGAGGCGAGAAGTTGAGTCGCATCGGCTCAACTCTCAGACTCGCGGGTCCCGCCGCTTCCGGCCGTTCACCTCCTCCCCCTACGGTGGGCCCATGACGACGCGCACCGGCCGCTGGCCCGTCCTCGCCTGGGGCCTGTGGGACTGGGGCGGATCGGCCTTCAACGCGGTGGTGACCACCTTCGTCTTCACCGTCTACCTGACCACCGACGGGCTCTTCGGCACCTCGAGCGGAGTCTCGGCCGCGCTCGGCTGGTCCCTCGCCGCCGCCGGCGTGGTCGTCGCCGTGATCGCGCCGATCACCGGCCGCCGGGCCGACCTCGGCGGGCGCCGCCGGCT
Source organism: Rathayibacter sp. AY1B4 (assembly GCF_002932815.1). NCBI lineage: Bacteria > Bacillati > Actinomycetota > Actinomycetes > Micrococcales > Microbacteriaceae > Rathayibacter > Rathayibacter sp. AY1B4. Next base: position 54,766 of record NZ_PSWN01000017.1, read on the forward strand.
CTGGCTGGGGATCCACTCCTCCGTCGTCGTCCTCTGCATCCTGCTGATGTTCCTCGTGCGACCCGACCCTGCCCTCCTCTGGCTGGGACTCGGACTGCTCGCGGTCGGCACGGTCTTCTTCGAGTTCGCGAGCGTCAACTACAACGCGATGCTCCTCCAGGTCTCGACCCGGGCGACCATCGGCCGCGTCTCCGGCTTCGGGTGGGGCATGGGCTACGTCGGCGGGATCGTCCTGCTGCTGATCGTGTACTTCGGCTTCATCTCGCCCGAGGTCGGGCTCTTCGGAGTGACGGGGGACGACGGCCTCGACGTGCGCGTCTCGATCCTGGTCGCCGGCGTGTGGTTCGCCGTCTTCGCCCTCCCTGTGCTGGTCGCGGTGCCGGAGACGCCGGCGCGCGCGAGCCGGGCGGAGCGCGTCGGCGTGATCGCCTCCTACCGCGCGCTCTTCGCGCAGGTCGCCGCCCTCTGGCGCGAGAGCCGCAGCACCGTGGCCTTCCTCATCGCCAGCGCGGTGTTCCGCGACGGGCTCACCGGGGTCTTCACCTTCGGCGGCGTGCTGGCGCAGGGCACCTTCGGCTTCGACGCCGGCGAGGTGATCCTGTTCGCCATCGCCGCGAACGTCGTGGCCGGAGTGGCGACCATCTCGGTCGGCGCGCTCGACGACCGCATCGGCCCCAAGGCCGTGATCGTCGCCTCGCTCATCGGCCTGGTCGTCTGCGGCACCGCCGTCTTCGTCCTGCACGACGGGGGGAGCACGGTGTTCTGGATCTTCGGCCTGCTGCTGTGCCTGTTCGTCGGCCCGGCGCAGTCGGCGAGCCGCAGCTACCTGGCCCGCCTCATCCCGGAGGGACGCGAGGGCGAGATCTTCGGCCTCTACGCGACCACCGGGCGGGCGGCCTCGTTCCTCGCGCCCGCCGCCTTCGCAGCCGCCGTCTCGATCGCCGCGGCCGTCTCGGGCAGCGGCGAGGCGAACGTGCAGTACTGGGGCATCCTCGGGCTCGTCCTCGTCCTCGCCGTGGGGCTGGTGCTGCTCCTGCCGGTGCGCCGCCCGCCGGCCACCGCCCCCGTCGTGCCGGAGCCGCGGCTCGCTCCGCCCGCCCGCCGGGACTGACGAGGCCCGTCCGGCGGGAGACGCGGGCGAGGCCCCTCCCCGCGCGCCGCCGGCCGCGGATCAGACCGTGGCGATCCAGAACACGATCAGCAGGAGCGTGACGAGGAAGCCGGTCAGGAAGTTCAGCGCGAGGAAGCGCTTCCAGCCCGCATTCGCCCGCTCCGCCTCGGCGTCCTCGAGCGACCGGTACGGCCAGATGCTCACCGCGTACGGCACCGCGAGGATCGCCGCGAGGGTCCCCGGCCAGGGCAGCAGGAGCAGGAGCACGCCGCTCGCGACGTAGGCGGCGATGGCGAAGCGCGTGGTCGCCTTCGCTCCGATCACGGTCGCGATCGAGCCGATGCCGCCCGCGCGGTCGGCCAGGATGTCCTGCACCGCGCCGAAGGCGTGGCTCGCGATCCCCCAGAGGAAGAACGCCACGAGCAGCGCCACGAGAGGTCCGGTGACCACGGTGCCCGCGAGGGCGATCCCGTAGACGGCCGGGCTGACGAAGTGGGCCGCCGAGGTCAGCGAGTCGACGAACGGGCGCTCCTTGAAGCGGAGCCCCGGCGCACTGTAGGCGATCACGGCGAAGACGCTGATCGCGAGGACCAGCCACGAGACCGGTGACCCGAGCAGCACGAGCGCCACCAGGAACGGCACGTTCGTGGCCACCGCCGCGATCAGCGTCGCGCGGTGCTCGCTCCGGTCGAGCACGGCGCCCTCGACGCCGCCCTTGCGGGGGTTCCGCAGGTCGGACTCGTAGTCGAAGACGTCGTTGATCCCGTACATCGCGAGGTTGTAGGGGATGAGGAAGTAGATCGTGCCGAGCACGAAGGCGAGATCGATCTCGCGGGTGGTCAGCAGGTACGCCGCCGCGAACGGGTAGGCGGTGTTGACCCAGCTCAGCGGGCGGCTCGAGACGAACAGCGCGCGCAGCCGGTTCACGGCTCGCTCCGACGACGCGAGGGCAGGAGCACCCAGAGCGCCGGGAGGGCGAGGGCCGCGGCGATCGCGTAGGCGAAGTCCTCGATCGGAGCGACACCGATCCGGATGCCCGAGATCAGGTCGTCGTCGTAGGCGACCAGCAGGCCCACTCCGATCATGATGTTGTCGAACACGGCGGTCATCACCAGCAGCACGGCGAGGGTGCCGAGGACGGCGGGCAGGCGCAGGACGCGTCGGCGCAGCGCGAGCAGCAGCAGCACCAGCACCACCGCGAGGAACACGGCGTTGAGGAGGAGGTAGGTCACGCGCGCGCCTCCGTCCGCCGGGCGACCCGCTGCGAGAGGAAGCCGTGCACATCCATCGTCAGGTAGCAGAGCAGGGTGAGGAAGAGGACCTCCTCGACCGGGAGCTCCGGCGCGATCTGCAGGCCGGTCATGTAGGAGGTCTCGCCGCGGAAGAAGACGCCCAGGCCGATCCCCACGAGGTCCCAGACCAGGAAGAACACGACTCCCACGGGCAGCACGATCGCCGCGCGTCGCGCGTCCGCCCAGAAGAACAGCCGGAAGCGGCGGTCGAGCACGATCATCCCGGTGATCGAGACGAGGAGCGCGAGCAGGTAGAGGATCCCCACGCCTACTCCCCCACGGCGACGGGCGCGACCGGAGCGGACGGCGCCTCCCGCACGGGCAGCGGCTCGGTCGACACGTCGCCGCGCACGCGCTTAAGCATGACCTCGGCGCTGATGATGCACATCGGCAGGCCGATGCCGGGGATCGTGGAGCTGCCGGCGAAGAGCAGTCCGTCGACGTGCCTGCTGACGTTCCCGGCGCGGAAGAAGGCGCTCTGCGAGAGGACGTGGGCCGGTCCGAGCATCGAGCCGCGCCAGGCGCCGAGGTCGCTCTCGAAGTCGGCCGGGCCGATGGTGCGGCGGACGACGATCCGCTCGGCCAGGTCGGTCGCGCCGGTCCAGGATGCGATCTGCGCGATGGCCTGGTCGGCGATGGCCTCGACGCGCGCGTCGCCCGCGCCGTCGACTCCGCCGTGGCCGATCGAGGTGTCGGCCGGGATCGGCACGAGCACGAACAGGTTCTCGTGCCCCTCTGGAGCCGTGCTCGCGTCGGTCGCGCTCGGGCGGCAGACGTAGATCGACGCGGGATCGGGGACGGTCGGGTACTCGCCGAAGATCTTGTCGAAGTTGTCGCGCCAGTCCTTCGTGAAGAGCAGCGTGTGGTGCTCGAGCTCGGGCAGCTCCCCGCGCACGCCCAGGAGGACGAGGACGGCGCTCGGGCCGGGCTCGCGCTTCTCCCAGTAGGCGGGCGGGTAGGTCCGCAGCTCCTCGGGGAGGAGCGACTGCTCGGTGGTGAAGAGGTCGGAGGCGTTGACGACCAGGTCGGCGGGGATCCGCTCCGTGCCGTCGGGGCCCGTGAACTCGACCCCGACGACCTCGGCGCCGCGGCGTCCGCCGCGGGGCGAGCGCGCGGTGAGGATCCGCGTCGCGGGCGAGGACGTGCGGACGGTGACGCCGGCCTCCTCGGCGACGTCGGCGACCGCCTCGATCAGCTTCGTGAATCCGCCCATCGGGTAGAGCACGCCGTCGGCGAGGTCGAGATGGCTCATCAGGTGGTACATGCTCGGCGCGGCGAACGGCGAGGAGCCGAGGAAGACGGCCGGGTAGCCGAGGATCTGGCGCAGCCGGTTGTCGGTGACCGCCGTCGCCGCGAACGTGTCGAGCGGAGTGAGCAGCAGGCGGCCGAGCCTCCCGGTCCGGCTGAGCACGTCGCGGCGCAGCAGCGGGAGGAAGGAGGAGAAGCTCGTGTAGAGGAAGCGGCGCTTGGCCATCTCGTAGGTGTCGCGCGCGGAGTCGAGGTACGCGCGCATCCGCTCGCCCGCTCCGGGCTCGATGCTCTCGAAGAGCGCGAGGTTCGACTCGAGGTCGGCGAGCACGTCGATCGGCTCGTCGACGCCCTCGCTGTAGACCCGGTAGCCGGGGTCGAGCGTGACGAGGTCGAGGCGCTCCTCGGCGCTGGTGCCCATGAGGCGGAAGAAGTGGTCGAACACCTCGGGCATCAGGTACCAGGAGGGACCGGTGTCGAAGCGGAAGCCCTCGTGCTCCCACGAGCCGGCGCGGCCGCCGACGGCCTCGCGCGCCTCCAGGAGGGTCACGTCGTAGCCGTCGCGCGCGAGCAGCGCGGCGGAGGCGAGTCCGCCGATCCCGCCGCCGATGACGACGGCGCGGTGCGGGCCGGTCCTCGAGCGGGTCGCGCGGACGGGGCCTGGGCCCAGGCGCGGGCCGAGCGTCGACACGGCCGCCTTCGCCGCGAGCGCCGCCTTGGCGGCCGTGGGCACGCTGACGCGGGCGCGGAGGAGCTCCTCGGCGGGCGTCGCGCGGATCCGGTCGGCCAGGGCGGCGAAGAGGGAGTGGGCCAGCAGGACCGCGCGCCGACTCGAGCGCGGGAGCTCGGGCACGATGGCGGCGGCCTCGGCGAGGTCGTCGTCGAGGTCGGCGAGCAGCGAGGCCTTGTCGCGCTCGGAGAACGCCCGCGGGTCGACTCCGGGGAAGTAGCTGCGGCCGAGGCCGTCGACGTCGGCGGCGAGATCGCGGAGGAAGTTGACTTTCTGGAACGCGGCGCCCAGGCGGCGCGCTCCGGCCACGAGCCGCGCGCGGGCGGTCTCGGAGACGAGCCCCGCGTCCGGCGCCGCGAGGAACACGTGCAGGCACATCAGCCCGACGACCTCGGCGGAGCCGTAGACGTAGGCCTCGAAGGACTCGGGGGTGTGCTCGGTCTCGCGGAGGTCGGCGCGCATCGACGCGAAGAACGGCCGGGTGAGCTCGGTGCCGAATCCGGTCGCCCGCGCGGTCCGCGCGAAGGCGTGGATCACGAGGTTGGAGCTGTAGCCGGAGGCGAGCGCGCGCTCGGTCTCTGCCTCGAAGGCGTCGAGGGACTCCTCCACCGCGGCCCGGTCGAGACGGGCCTCCTCGGCGACGCCGTCGACGATCTCGTCGGCGACGCGCACGAGGGCGTAGACGTCCTCCACCCGCTCGCGGACGCCCGGGGCGAGCAGGCGCGTGGCCAGCCCGAAGGAGGTGGAGTAGCGGCGGATCACCTGCGCGGACGACTCGTGCGCGACGCGGTCGTACAGTTCGCTCTGGCGGCTCATCGTGCCACCGTACGGGGGCTCGGCCGGGCGGAGCGCATCGTCGCGCGCATCCGCGCGTGGCGGACAGCGCTCATCGGGTGCGCCCGACCACGCTGGCCACGAGCGGGCGGACCTCGTTGCGGAAGGCCTCCGACACCGCGGGCGTCTCCAGCGCCGCCCAGGCGCGGTCTGCGAACTGATTCGCGAGCCCCTCGGCGTAGCTGCGGGCGCCGCACTCCTCGAGGATGCCGCGCACCTTCTCCGCGGTCTCGGGCGCGAGGTGCTCGTCGCCGATCAGCGCCTCGATGTCGGGCCAGCAGTCGGTGCCGGCCGCGTGGGCGATGAGGACGGTGCGCTTGCCCTCGCGGAGGTCGCCCAGCGTGGTCTTGCCGGTCTGCCCCTCCGAGCCGAAGACACCGAGCAGGTCGTCGACGATCTGGTAGGCGATGCCGATCCAGCGGCCGAACTCGCCGAGCGCGTCCACCGCGGCGTCCGAGGCCCCGGCGAGGATCGCTCCGGCCTGCAGCGGCGCCTCGAAGGAGTAGACGGCCGTCTTGAGGCGCTCCATCTCGAGCACCTCGTCGACCGAGGGCATGCCCGGCATGAGGGAGAAGTCCACGTCGGCCAGCTCGCCCGCGGCGGAGGCGAAGACGGCCTCGTCGAGCAGGGTGAGCAGGCGGGCCCGCACGCCGTCGGAGGCGCCGACGCCCTCGACGAGGCGGTGGGCGCCGGTGAGGGCGAGGTCCCCGGCGATCACGGCCACCGAGGTGCCGCGGTGCTCGGCGATCGGGATGGAGAGGCCCGCGGTCGTCGCCTCGTCGCGGTAGCTGCCCGAGACGTTCGGGCCGCCGCGGCGCACGAAGTCGCGGTCGATCACGTCGTCGTGCACGATCAGCGCGGTGTGCAGAAGCTCGAACGCCGCGCCGAGGTGGGCGGCGGCCTCCGGATCCTGGCCGCCGTGAGCCTCGTACGCCGAGATCACCATCAGCGGGCGGAAGCGCTTGCCGCCGCGGGTGTTGGCCTCCAGCGTCTGCCAGAGGGTCAGGTAGCGGGGTCCGAGACGCACCGCCCGGGACCTCGCCAACGAGAAGAACCTGTCCAGGACGGCATCGACGTGCTCCTGCCTCAACCGGGACAGAACCACGGGGTCGCGCGTATCCACGGGGGAAGGCTAACAAAGGGGAGAACCAGGACGATAAGCCGGCTGATGTGTTGCGGCGTGCTTGACTTGCGGGTATGACTTCGCCAGCCGCCACTGTGCAGACGGACCGGATCGAGCAGGTGGTCCTCCTCGACGAGGCCGGGAACGCCGTGGGGGTCGCCGACAAGGCGACCGTGCACGACACGGCCACTCCCCTGCACCTCGCGTTCTCCTGCCACGTCTTCTCCCCGGACGGCGCGCTGCTGGTGACCCGCCGCGCGCTGGAGAAGCGCACATGGCCGGGCGTCTGGACCAACTCCTTCTGCGGGCACCCCGCCCCGGGCGAGCGGATCGAGGACGCCGTCGTCCGCCGGGCCGAGCGCGAGCTCGGCGCCCGGCTGGCCACGCTGGAGGTCGCCCTGCCGGACTTCCGCTACCGCGCGGTCGACGCGTCCGGCGTCGTCGAGAACGAGATCTGCCCCGTCTACACGGCGACGCTGTCGAGCCGCGACGCCCTCGATCCGCGCCTCGACGAGGTCATGGACTACGAGTGGGTCGACGCCGAGGCGACGCTCGCCGCCGTCCGCTCGACCCCCTGGGCGTTCTCCCCCTGGCTCGTGCTGCAGCTCCCCCGCCTGCTGGGCTGACCCCTACGCCCTGATCCCTGCGCCGGCGTCAGTCGGTGTAGACGTCCGTGCGGTGGAAGTTGAGCGCCGACCGCGACGCGGTCGGACCGCGCTGGCCCTGGTACCGCGAGCTGTACTCCGCCGAGCCGTAGGGCTTCTCGGCGGGCGAGCTGAGGCGGAAGAAGCACATCTGGCCGATCTTCATCCCGGGCCAGAGCGTGATGGGGAGCGTCGCGACGTTGCTGAGCTCGAGGGTGACGTGGCCGGTGAAGCCCGGATCGATGAACCCGGCGGTCGAGTGGGTCAGCAGCCCGAGCCGTCCGAGAGAGCTCTTGCCCTCGAGGCGCGCCGCGATGTCGTCCGGCAGCGACACCTCCTCGTAGGTCGAGCCGAGCACGAACTCTCCCGGGTGGAGGATGAACGGCTCGCCCTGCGGCGTCTCGACCAGGCGGGTCAGCTCGGGCTGGTCCTCGGCCGGATCGATGTACGGGTAGCGGTGGTTGTCGAACAGCCGGAAGAAGCGGTCGAGGCGCACATCGACGGACGACGGCTGCAGCATCGACGGATCGTGCGGGGCGAGCCCCACGCGGCCGGAGGCGAGTTCGAGCGAGATGTCGCGGTCGGAGAGGAGCACGCTGTGATCCTAGGGCGTGGCGCGACCCCGGGGCGTGGGCCGGCTCCGGGCCTTGCTACGATGTCCTGGTGCGCCCGAGCGGCGCCGCGCGAGTGTAGTTCAATGGTAGAACTTCTGCTTCCCAAGCAGATGGCGCGGGTTCGATTCCCGTCACTCGCTCTCCTCTTCGCCTCGTCTGCGGCCGGTCCTCCGGCCCGACGCGAGCGGCTCCTCCTCTGGCCCGACGCGAGCGGCTCCTCCTCCGGCGCTGCAGCGGCGTCCGTCAGCGCAGCGGCGTCCGGCAGCCCCGCGGCGTCCGTCATCCCAGCAGCGACAGCCGCCCGACGATCCTGTCGATCCGGTTCCTCGGCCCCACCAGGCTGACCGCGAGGTACTGCAGCTCGTCGGAGCCGCTCGCCGCCACCGCCTCCCGGTACTCGTCGTACACCCGGGTGGCCTGCGCCGACGCGGGCATGTCGGCGACGAACGTCCCGTCGTGCGCCTCGGCCTTCGCGCGGATCGCGAGCAGGGTGGCCGCGTCGGCGGCGAGGACCGTGCAGCCGGCCCACGGCAGACCGGGATGCAGCGATCCGGACGCGTCGGCGGGGCTCGGTCCGAGCAGCCCCGCGACGTGCGCGGCCGTCGCGGCGCCCACGCAGATCGCGGCGTTCACGGCGCGGCCGGCGGGGAGGGACTCGTCGACGACGACCACCCACTTGAGGCGAGCCGAGCGGGTGGGCGCGGCGGTGTCGATCTCGTCGGGGTGGAAGCCGACGGCGTCGGGGGCGGGGATGGTCATGATGCTCCTCGGTTCGTGCGCAGTGACGTCACGAACAGTAGGCAGGAGGGGTCCCCTGCGGCAGGATCTCCGTATGAACGACCAGCAGAACGGCCCAGGAGCGGCACTCGACGAACTCGACGTCCGGATCCTGCAGGTCCTGCAGTCGGATGCACGGATCACGAACCGGGACCTCGCAGCCGCCGTGCACGTCTCGCCCACCACCGCCCTCGATCGCACGAGGAGCCTCCGGCGCCGCGGCGTCATCACCGGCGCGACGCTCACTCTCGACTTCGCGGCCCTCGGGCGCGGCGTGCAGGCGCTGATCGCGGTCCGCATCCGTCCGCCGTCGCGCGAGATAATCGAGGCCTTCCGCGACTGGGTCGCCGGCCTCGACGAGACGGTCGGCGTGTTCGTCACCTCCGGCTCGGAGGACTTCATCATCCACGTCGCCGTCCGCGACAACCAGGACCTCTACGCCTTCGTCATCGACGAGCTGACGCAGCGCCGCGAGGTCGCCGACGTGCGCACCTCGGTCGTCTACGAGCACCTGCGCGAGCAGGTCGTCCTGCCGCTGGAGCCGCACGGCCGCGCGGAGCGGTGAGGCGCCCGAGCGGCGTTCCGACGCGACACGCCGGGCGGATCAGCGGCAGCGCGCGGGATCGCGGGACGCAGAGGGCAGGGTGGAGGGGTGACAGAGCTCGTCCAGATCCCGTCGCCGGGCGTCGCCCTCGAGTACGGGCACCCCGGCCGGCCCGTGGTGGTCGTGCTGCACGACGTCTTCGGGCGCCTGCCGTGGCTGGAGCCGTTCGCCGAGGCCGTGGCGAAGCACGGCTACCACGTGCTCGTGCCCGACCTCTACGACGGCTGGGCCACGCTCGCCCCGGAGGACGCGCGCGACCTCGCCGCGATGGCCGCGCAGGACCGCACCCTCGCCGCCGTCGCCGAGGCGGTCGGCACCGGAGTCGCGGCCGGGGCACCGCGCAGCGCCGTCATCGGCTTCGGCTTCGGCGGCCGCCTCGGGCTGCTCGCCGCGGGCACCGGGCTCGTGGACGCGGTGGTCGCGTACTACGCCACCCTCGGTGCGGAGGAGCACGTGCTGGTCCCGTGCCCCACCCTCCTGCACTACGCGCAGAGCGACGAGTGGCCCGCGGGCGACGACCCGGAGTCGTTCGTCGGACGGCTGAAGGAGTCGGGGACGCCGGTCACGGCGCACACCTACCCGGACACGCAACGGCACTTCGCGAACGGCAACCTGCGCGACGCGGTCAACCCCGCCTCTGCGGCGCTCGCCTACGCGAGGACGCTCTCGTTCCTCAATCCGCAGCTCATCGACACCTGAGCTCAGCCCTGCACGTCGTGCAGGTGGTGCTGGATGTCGTGCAGGTAGTAGCGGGCGATCGTGTCGACCGTGAACGCCGCACCGTCGCTGCGGCGGCCTCGCCGCTGCCACTGGGCGCCGGCGACGGAGTCGAACACCTCGGCGATGCGCTCGGCCGCCTCGACCAGCTCGCGGCCGACCGTCGCGGGGTCCTGCTGGTCGTAGCGCTCCTCCACGGCGGTGACGTCCTGGTCCCAGTTGGGGTAGAGCGGGTCGTCGCCGGCGAGCATCAGCTGCACGCGGGTGCGGTAAATGCGGTGCACGTCGCGCACGTGCGCGGCGTACTCGAGCGGCGACCAGGTCTCGTCGTCGGGCCGGCCCGCCGCGTCGTCGCGGTCGAGCACGTAGGGCCAGGCGGCGGCGTTCTCGCGGATGAGCTCGGCGACCTCGTCGGCGTCGACGAGCGAGGCGTCGAAACCGCACTCGAGGCAGGGGCGCTCGAGGACCCAGGTCCAGTCCTTGGTGTCGGGAGTGATCGGCATGGCACCAGAGTAGAGCGCCGCCGGATCAGCAGCGCGTCGGGGTCCCCTGCACTGCGCCGCGCTCGCCGTCGGCCGTCCACGGGAGCCGGGGCAGGCCCTCGGCTCCCGCGGCAGCTCCCTGCTCGACCGCGATGGCGGCCAGGGCGCGGGCGACCGTCGCGGCGAAGTCGCCGCCGGGCGTCGAGCTGTTGATCGAGACGGCCACGGTCAGGCCCGAGACCGGGTCGGAGTAGGCCGCGGTGACGAAGCCGGGCGCGAGACCCGAGAAGCCGCGGAGGGGTCCCGCCTCGTGCCCGCCGAGCCCGGCGCGGAGGTAGTCGGCGCGGCCCTGGCCCTGGACGACCGGGTCCTGCCACATGGCGTCGCCCGCGGGATCGGCCGCGAGACCCGTCGCCAGCCGCCGGAGGTCCTCCAGATCGGTCAGCGCTCCGCCCGCGGCGCCGAGCGCGGACGGGGACGCGGCGGTGACGTCGAGCCGCACGTCGCAGCGCTTCTCCCCGGTCGCCGGGTCCAGCGCGACCGCGTAGCCGCGGGGGGACGGAGCGGGCAGGTCGACCTCGGAGGCGCCGGGCAGCTCCGTGCTGCGCAGCCCGTACCGCGGCACCACGTACTGGTCGTAGAGCTCCCCGATGCTCCGACCGGTCACCTGCGCGGCGACGATGCCGGCGAGCAGCGGACCGGTGGCGGAGTCGGACCACGCCGCTCCGGGCTCGGCCGAGGCACCGCGCACCTGGGCCGCGGCGAGCAGCTCGAGCGTCGGCCACTGCCGCGGGGGGTTCTGGAGCACGGTCGGCCAGAGCGCCGAGCGGAAGTCGGCCAGGCCGGAGGTGTGCGCGCAGAGCTCGCGCAGGGTGAGCCCGTCGATGCCGGGCAGGGAGCGCAGCGTCTCGCCGACGTCGGCGTCGAGGTCGACCCGGCCGGAGTCGGCGAGGGCGAGGACCACGTCGCAGGTCATCGCCTCGGTGCCGCCGGTGCCGAGCCGCAGGTGCGCGTCGGTGGTGAGGGCGGTGGTGCGCTCGTCCGACTCCCAGCCGACCGCGCCCTCCCAGCTGCCGCCCCACGGCGACCAGACCCCGGCGACCGCTCCGGTCGCGCCGGCGACGCCGACCGTCTCGTCGAGGAACCCCGACAGGGCGGAGGCGAGCTCCTCCGACGCCGCCTGCGCGGGCGCCTCCGCCACGCGCGAGGCGGCGGCGGGCGTGCAGCCGGCCAGTGCGAGCACGAGGACCGGGACGACGAGCAGTCCCGTCCGCGTCCGTCTGCGAGATCCCATGCCGTGCGACTCCCCCGTCGTCTGCGAACGGCACCACTGTACGGGGGCTCCGTCGGGCCGGAGAGGGCCGCTGAGCGCGCGATCGCGATTCGTGTCCTGACCGTGACCGGCGGAGTCCACCCCGTTCCCAAACCGGCAGGCGCCGGGTTACGAAGAGAGGGAGTACAGCGCAGAGGCGCTGCTCGAAGGAGGTAAGAGACCATGCGCAGATCCCCCAATCGACTGCTGGCGACTCTCTTCGGAGCCGTCTACGTCGTCGTCGGGCTCCTCGGCTTCGTCGTGACCGGAGGCGTGCAGTTCCTCTCGACCGAAGGCGGGCTCCTGCTCGGCATCTTCGAGGTGAACCCGTTGCACAACATCGCCCACCTGCTCATCGGAGGCGCGCTGCTGATCGCGGGCCTGTCGACCGTCGCCGCGGCGAAGACCGTCAACGTGACCGTCGGAGCGGTGTACCTGCTGCTCGGCATCGTCGGCTTCTTCCTGGTCGACACCGCCCTGAACGTGCTGGCGCTGAACACCGCCGACCACTTCCTGCACCTGGCCAGCGCGCTGGTGCTCCTGGGAGTCGGACTCGGCACCGAGAAGACGGCGAGGACGCGCACCGCCGCGACCGCCTGACCCGGGCGGCACCCGCCGCCCCCCTCTACTCCGTCCGCCGTGGGCCCGCCGTTTTCCGCGGCGGACGGACTGAACGGCCCCGGACGACACGATGCGGTGTGTCGATCCGGGGCCTCCTCTTCTTCCCCGATCCAGCGAAGGAGCCGCCATGACCACCGTGGCCCGCTGCAACGCCGCTTTCGCCGGACTCGGCGCCGGGCTCGTCCACCTCTCGCTCGCCGCCGGCGGCGAGGGCGTGCAGGCCCCGGTGATCGGAGTGCTCGGTGCCGTCGAGATCCTCTGGGCGGTCCTCGTCCTGGCACGCGGCCGGATCGTCGTGCCGCGCTCCGCGCTGGTCGTCGCGGTCGCCTCCCTGGCGGCGTTCGCCCTCGGTCTGGCCCTCGGCGCACTCGCCGAGCCCCTCCCCGCGCTGGCCGCCGCGGTCCTCCAGCTGATCGCGGTCGCCGTGGTGGCCGTCTCGCTCCGCTCTCCGCGCGTCGAGGAGAAGGCCGTCTCGCCGTCGCGAGCTCTCGTCGGACTCCTGGCCGGCGCGCTCACCGTCTCCTCCCTCGCCACCCCCGCCATGGCCGCCTCCTCGGGCGGCTCGGGCGACATGGGCGGGATGATGCACTCCGTCGTCGACCGCGGACACGGGCACTGACGCCCTCTGGTCCCGGCGGCCCCGCTCGGCTAAGGTAAGGCAGACCTCAGTCGCCGAGGGAGGCCACCGTGTCGAACGTCATCCCGTTCTCCGAGGCCCTGCGCCTGCGCATCGGGCAGTCCGGCGCGGACGACGAGGGCGCCGCCTTCATGACCTCGCTGATGACCGGCTCCGGCAGCCGCGACGACTACATCGCGCTCATCTCGCAGCACTACTTCGTCTACGAGGCCCTCGAGGCCGTGGCGGAGGACATGGCCGGCGATCCGGTCGCGGAGCCCTTCCTCTCGGCCAAGCTCACCCGGCTCCCCGCGATCGCGGAGGACCTGCGCTTCCTCGTCGGCGAGGACTGGCGCGAGCGCATCCGCCCGCTGCCCTCGACCAGCGCCTACGTCGACCGGATCCGCACCGTGGCCTCGGGCTGGAGCGGCGGCTTCGTCGCCCACCACTACACGCGCTACCTCGGCGACCTCTCCGGCTGCGCGATCGTCCGCGGGCTGCTGCAGCGGCGGTTCGGCTTCGAGACCAACGGCGTCGGCTTCTTCCTCTTCGGCGAGATCGCCGCACCGTCGGCCTTCCGCGCCACCTACCGCGAGCAGCTCGACGCCGCGGGCTGGGACGAGGAGGAGCGCGAGCGGGTCATCGCGGAGGTCGCGGAGGCGTACCGGCTGACGACGGAGCTGTTCCGCGATCTCGCCCGGACCTGCGCGGCGGCCTGAGGCCCCTGCTCCCACGTCCTCCGCGGGGCGTCAGTCCGCGGACGCCTCCGCGACGGCGGCCGGCTCGGCTCGCCGTTCGGACATGAAGCGCAGCACGTCCTTGTCGACGATGATGTCGCTCGGCCGGAGCGGCCGCGTCAGGTAGAGCCCCTCGAGGCTCGTGATGCGGCTGAGCGCCACGTAGGTCTGCCCGGGGGCGAAGGCGCGCTGCCCGAGGTCGACCACGGCGGAGTCGTAGGTCTTGCCCTGCGACTTGTGGATCGTGACCGCCCACGCCAGCCGGAGCGGGAACTGCGCGAACTCGGCGACGATCTCGCGGGTGAGCTTCTTCGTCGCGGCGGAGTAGGAGTAGCGGTAGCGCTCCCAGGTCGCGGGCTCGACCTCGTGGACCTCGCCGTCCACCTCGACCCACACCGTCCCCGCGACCTTCGTCACCCGGCCGATCGTGCCGTTCACCCAGCGCTGCTCGGAGTCGTTGCGCAGGAACATCACGTGCGCGCCGATCTTGAGCTCGAGGTTCTGGTCCGCCGGATAGGCGCGCCCGCCGAAGTCGCCGCTGATCTCGGCCGACGCGGTCTTCAGCGGGCCCTTCAGCCGCGCGAGCGCCGCCTGGTTGATGCGGTTGACCGTGTCGTTGCGGGTCGCGAGCGTGATCGCGTCGTCGGCCGGAGGCGTCCGCGCGCCCGCCGCGTTCAGCACGTCGGCGATCTCCTTCGTCACCATGCCGAAGCGGACCGCGTTGAGCATCCACTTGAAGCGCTCATCGCTCTGCCGGTGGATCCGGCCGAGCTCGACGATCCGCAGCGGCGCCTCCTGCCAGACGAGGGCGTCGAAGAACCACAGCGAGCGGTAGCGGTCGGCGAAGTAGGCGCGCTCCTCCGGATCGCCGGGAACGGGTGCGAGCTGGAACGGGTCGCCGAAGAGGACGACCTGCACGCCCCCGAACGGCTCGGAGCGCCGCTGCCGCGCCTGCCGGAGGCTGCGGTCGATCCCGTCGAGCAGGTCGGCGTTGACCATGGAGATCTCGTCGATGACGAGCGTGTCGATGGTGTTGAGGAGCTTGCGCAGCTCGGGCGGCTGGTCGAGGTCGGAGTCGGCGATGACGCCGATCGGCAGTCGGAAGAGCGAGTGGATGGTCTGGCCGCCGACGTTCAGCGCCGCGACGCCGGTGGGGGCGCAGATGACGATCTGCTTGTCGGTGTTCCAGCTCAGGTGGTTGAGCAGGGTGGACTTGCCCGTGCCCGCGCGACCCGTGACGAACAGGTGCTCGCGCGTGTTCTCGATGAGGTCGAAGACCCGCTGCTGCTCGTCGGAGAGGGTCGGCTGAGTCACCGCTCCACTGTACCCGCGGGCCGCCGGGACCCCGGGGCCCGGGCGCGGATCAGCCGCGCTTCTGGAGGGCGGCCAGGCGGTCGTTGTAGGCCGTGAGCTCGGCCTCTCCGGTGCGGTCGGCCTGGCGGTCGCGGCGCTTGGTCTCGCGGGCGTCGGAGCGGCTCCACATCATCGCGACGACGATCGCGAGCGCGAGGGTGGGGATCTCGCCGATGCTCCACGCGATGCCGCCGGCCGCCTGCTGATCGGCGAGAGCGGACGTGCCCCAGCCCATCGCTCCGTACCAGTCGGCGAGGAGCAGCCCCTCCCCCGTCATCAGTGCGAGGCCGAAGAAGGCGTGGAACGCCATGGTGCCCAGCAGCAGCAGGAGTCGCATCGCGTAGGGCACGCGGTGCACGCTCGGGTCCACTCCGATCAGGACGCTGACGAAGAGGTACCCGGTGATCAGGAAGTGGACGATCATCCACTCGTGGCCGATGTGGTCCGTGGTGGCCCAGCGGAACAGCGGGGAGTAGTAGAAGCCCCAGAGCGACCCGACGAACAGCAGGGCGGCGACGATCGGGTGCGAGATCGCGGTGGCGAAGCGCGAGTGCACGGCGAGCAGCACCCACTCGCGGGCGCCGCGGGAGCCGTCGGTGCGGCGGGCGGCGGCGCGGGCGATGAGCGTGACCGGTGCCGCCGGGACGAGCAGCAGCGGCACCGCCATGGTGAGGACCATGTGCGAGAGCATGTGGGCGCTGAACAGGTACTTCTCGTACGCGTTCACCCCGCCGTTCGTGATGTAGGCCAGGAGGAGCATGCCCGCGATCCAGAGGATCGTGCGGTGCAGGGGCCAGCGGTCGCCGCGGCGGTGCAGGCGCACCACTCCGGCGACGTAGAACGCGATGGCGAAGGAGCAGACCAGGAGCCAGACCAGGTCGATGTTCCAGAGCGTGAGGAAGTTCATCGCGCTCGCGGGCGGCGGCAGGGGCTCGCCCGTCAGCAGCTGAGCCGGGGTCGGATCCGTGAGCTGGCTCGCGGCGATCTGGTCGACCGGGGTCGCGGTGCGCGCGAGAGCCGCGGCGACTCCGGAGGCGATCCCCATGAAGGCGATCTCGGCGCCGACGAGCCACCAGAAGCTGCGGCCGCCGACGCCGCCGGCCTTCCGCATCCGCTCGATGAGGTAGCGGCGCTGCAGCACGCCGAACAGGCCCAGCGCGACCAGCGCCGCGACCTTGACCAGCACGAGGATCCCGTAGCCGGTGAGCAGGTTGTCGAGAGTGGCGAGCCGGAGCTCGGCGCTGACGTAGCCGGACGCCGCGACCACGACGAAGCTCACGAGCGCGAGGCTGGAGTAGCGCTCGATCACGGGCAGCAGGCGGGAGCCGCCGAGCAGGGGCCGCAGGGCGATGACGGTGATGAGGCCGCCCAGCCAGATCGCCGCGAAGACGAGGTGCAGGCCCAGCGCCGTGACGGCGGCGTCGTGCCCGCTCGCTCCCGCCGCGTGCCCCTGCTGCGCCATCGGCAGCAGCGTGAGCAGGGCCAGGCCCGTGACGAAGACGAGCGCGGTCTGGTTGCGGACGGCGAAGCAGAGGACGGTGACGACGGCCGCGAGCAGGGTCGTGATGAGCCAGGCCTGGCCGACCTCGATGCTGCCGATGAAGTAGCTGAGCTTGGTGCCGAAGTCGCGATCGAGGCTCAGTGGCGTCTGCGTGACGTTGAGGAAGGTGAGGAACCCGGTCACCGCGCTGGCCGCCGCGAAGAAGGCGGCGCTGGCGGCGGCGACGTCGAGGGCGATCGAGAACTCGGTGCGCGGCTCGGGCGCGGCCTCGCCGGGCGCGGGGCGCGCGGGGGCGACCGCGGTGCGCGTCGATCCGGCGCGGGAGGAGGACTGGCCGCCGCGCGAGGACTGGCCGCCGCGCGAGGAGGCGTGAGCGGTCGAGGCGCGGGACGAGGATCGGGCGTCGCGGGCGGCGGCGGCGCGGGGGCTCAGCGCGAACAGCGTCAGCACGAGCGAGCCGATCATCCCCGCGGCGCCGAGATTGACGGCCAGCTTGGCGATCGGGAGGCCGTACCGGACCACGGGGCCGGGATCGTTCAGCAGCGGAGCCGCGGCTCCCCCGCCGAAGGCCAGGGCCGCGAGGAGGGCGACGAGCGCTGCGGCGACGAGCACGAGCGCAGGGCCGACGATCCGGACGGTTCGATTCACCGGTCCAGCCTACGTTCCGCGGCTGATCGGCAGCCGCGTCCGCGGACGATCGGCGGCCGCGTCCGCGGACGACGACGGCCCCGGCGCAGTGCCGGGGCCGTGTCGGAGGGCGCGACTACTTCGCGGCGGCCTTGAGCTTGGTGCCCGCGGAGACCTTCACCGAGTGGCCGGCGGCGATCTGGATGGTCTCGCCGGTCTGCGGGTTGCGGCCGGTGCGCGCGGCGCGGGAGGTGCGCTCGACGGCGATCCAGCCGGGGATGGTGACCTTCACGTCGTTCGACACGGAGTCGGCGAGGGTGGTGAAGAGCGAGTCGAGGACGCCGTTGACGGCGGCCTGGCTCTGGCCGGAGTCGGCGGCGATCTTCGCGACGAGCTCGGTGCGGTTGAGCGACTTGTCAGCCATGGAGTGTCCTCCCAGGACGTTCTCGCTGTCGGAACAGCTGGTTTCGATGGATCGTCCTCGGCCGGGG
>NZ_PSWN01000018.1:0-71395 GCF_002932815.1 Rathayibacter sp. AY1B4
GCGCAACGCGGTCTCGTCTCCGGCGAGGACCTCTCCCGCGAGCTGAGCACCTTCGCTCCGGCCCTGCTGCGCCCGTCGCCCCGCAGGCGCCCTCCGAGAGCACCTCTCCCGACACCGAGGACGCCCCCACCGGAAGCTGACACCGGAAGCTGACACCCGACTACTCGCCCCACCCGCCCCGCTCGCGGCGGGAACGCCGACGGCCCGGAGGACACTGTCCCCCGGGCCGTCGGCGTCCGTCAGCGCGCGTCGCGGCGGCGGCGCGTGACTCCGAGCGCGAGCGCTCCACCGGCGAGCAGGGCGAGAGCCGCCGCGGCGGTCCAGCCAGTCTCTACGCCGGTGCTCGCGAGTCCCGAGCCGGTCCGCGGAGGAACGGCGCCGGCCGGAGCGGGAGTCGGCGTGCGGGTCGGCTCGGCCGTCGGCGCGACCGTGGGCTGCGCGGTCGGCTCAGCCGTCGGCGCCACCGTCGGCTCGACAGTCGGCCCCGGCGTCGGCACCGTCCCCGCCCCGAACACGGACTCCGCGGAGCCGAGCGATGCGAGCACCGTCTCGCCGTTCGCGTCGTCCACGCCGTCGTTGTCGGTCACCGCGAACACCTCGCCGGAGCCGGTGATCCCGAGGCCCTCGAGCTTCTCCTGGGTCCAGCCGTTCCCGGCCTGCAGCGCGGGCAGCACGTCGACCGCGAGCGTCTTCTCGAGCATCGGCAGCGTCTCGCCGACCGCCGCGCCGGCCTCCGTCGGCAGCGGCACCGTGTACACGGCCTTCAGCGCGGCATCGGGCCCGTTGAGCTTGTCGCGCTCGATCACCGCGA
This sequence comes from Rathayibacter sp. AY1B4, assembly GCF_002932815.1. Taxonomy (NCBI): domain Bacteria; kingdom Bacillati; phylum Actinomycetota; class Actinomycetes; order Micrococcales; family Microbacteriaceae; genus Rathayibacter; species Rathayibacter sp. AY1B4. Next base: position 812 of record NZ_PSWN01000018.1, read on the forward strand.
GCGTGCCCGCGGCGGTCAGCGTGATCTCCGAGAGTCCGTTCCAGTCGCCGTCCGCCCCGGAGACGGCCTCCAGCGGGTAGCCGAAGAAGCTCCAGGTGTCGGCGGCGACGTCGTAGCGCCCGATCCGGACCACTCCGTCGGCGTCGATCGAGGCCTCGCGCTGCAGCGCCGTCCAGACGATCTCACCGGCGGCGCCGTCCTCGACGGTCACTCCCTCGAAGCCCTGCTTGCCCAGCGCGGAGGCGAGCTCCGCGGGCAGGGCGATCCGCTCGGTCACCGCGGCGTCGGCGTCGAGCCGCAGGAGCGCGTTGCCGTCGCCGGTCCCGCCCTCCGTCACGGCCCAGAAGCCGCCGTCGACGCGGGCGGCGATCCCCTCCAGATCCAGAGCGGCGGGCTCGCCGCCCTCGGTCACCGTGAGGGTCGTGTCGAGCAGCGCCGGCGAGACGGAGGTGTCGATCGAGTGGAGGGTGCTCGGCGCGTAGGCGCTGTCGCTCACCGCGTACAGGCGGTCGGGCGCCGCCGGATCGGTCGAGAGGCCCGAGAGCGCGCCCCAGGGCAGCGGCGATCCGTCGACGTCGGCCGACAGCACGGTCGGGAACGCGGGGGCGGAGGCGCCGAGCGCGTAGAGCTGCACGCTCGCGCGGACGGCGGCCTCGGCGTCGTCGGTCTCGCTCGAGACGACCAGCAGGTCGCGCTCGGGCAGGGCGAGCAGCCCCTCCGGACCCGGGGTCGACGGCAGCGCCTGCACGAAGCGCGGCGCGGTCGGCTCCGACACGTCGTAGACGGCCACGAAGTTGGCCCGCTCGGCGCCGACGAACACGTAGGGGACGCCGTCGAAGGTGGCCGAGAGCAGGCCCTCGGGCTCGGAGCCCTTCGCGTCGGAGCGCTTGTCCGGGTAGAGCCCGAGGCGCACCGCGAGGTGGTCGAACGAGTTCCCGACGTCCCACTGCACGGCCCCGGTCGCGGCGTCGAGGATCGACCAGCCGCGCGTGCCGCCCTTCCAGTCGCCCTCGTTCGCGATCGCGACGTGGTCGTCGCCGACCCAGCCGATCGCGTCGGGCTCGCGCGGGACGTCGGTGATCGAGCCGGTCAGCGAGATCGAGTCGTCGTCGAGCGTGTCGATGCCGCTGACGGAGGCGGTGCCCGCGGTGTACGAGGCGGTGACGGAGCGGGTGGCCAGGTCGACGATCGCGACGGCGTTGTTCTCCTGCAGCGTCACGGCGACGGCCGTGTCGGCCGGGTTGATCGAGACGTACTCGGGCTCCGGGTCCGACGGGGTGTCGAGGCCGGCGAGACCGGTGAGGTCGACGTGCTCCGGCACCCAGGCGGAGGGGTCGCCCGCGAGGTCCATCACCACGAGCTCCCCGGCGGGCGCCTGCGGGAGGTCGCCCTCCTCGCCGCCCTCGGGGGCGAGGTCCTCGTCGCGCTGGTTCTCGATCGCGATGACCGCGGTCGAGCCGTCGGTGGTGACGTCGATGGAGTCGGGCTGGCCGCCGAGCTCGATGCTCGCGACGGGCGCGAGGTCGTCGGCGTGCAGCACGCTGACGTGGCCGGAGGGGTTCGCGAAGTCGCCGTCGCTCGTGTCGACCACCGCGAGGACGTACTCGCCGGTCGCGTAGACCGAGGTCGGCTCGCCGCCCACGCCGACGCCGCCGCGCGGCTCGGGGGCGTCGGGGTCCGAGATGTCGAGGACGTCGATGCGCTGCCCGGCGGAGTCCGTCGAGTAGACCAGGCGGCCGTCGGGCGACGCGCTCGAGATCTCGGCGACGGCGGAGTCGGCGGACGGGTCGGCCGCGTTGAGGTAGGCCGGCACCGTGGCGATGCGGGTGAAGAAGGAGTCGCCCGCGGCGGAGGCGGGCAGGGCCGCGGCTCCGAGGGTGCAGCCGGCGAGGGTGACGGTGAGGGCGAGGGCGGCGGTGCGGGTGCGGGTGCGGGTGCGGGTGTGACGAGAGGACACGGGTCTCCTGAGCGGCTTCGAAGGAACCCGCCCACGCTGGCCGCCCCCGGTGAACGCCCCGCCGCCCGCAGGTGTCCGCCCGGCGAACGCGCGGTGGCGGAGCCGCGACCGGGCGGGGGTCTCGAGACGCCGGCACGGACGCCTCGAGATCCGCCAGGCGGCGTGGTCAGCGCGCGAGGCCCTCCGCGGCCGAGCCCCAGGAGCCGAGGGCCGCGCGGACGCGCTCGTCGCGCGCGAGCGTCAGCGCCTCCGCGTACCCCTCCTCCAGCACGTCGTCGAGCCGCACCCGCGCACCCGTCTCGGAGGAGCGGACCGCCGCCTCCACCATCGCGAGGCTCCGCACGTTCGAGTGCACCTCGCCCGAGGGGACCGCCCCCGAGCCCAGCACTCGCACGAACTCCGCGAGCGAGCCCGCGATCTCCTCGGGCACGGGCTCGAGCGTGGCGGTCCGCACCGGCTCCGACTCGCGCGACTGCCACTCCGGAGCGCCGTCGCCGTCCCAGTGCGCGGTGCCGCCGGCCCCGTTCACGCGCCAGTCGCCGTTCCACGAGGTCTCGAGGCCGTCGGCGCACCAGCTGCCGGTGTAGCTGAAGCGCACTCCGCCGGCGAACTCGAACACGGCGCTCGCCGCGGCTCCGTCGGCGTACCAGCTCCAGCCCGGGTTGTACTCCTCGCAGTAGACCGCGACCGGGTCGCTGTCGAGCAGGTACCGCGCCGCGTCGAAGGCGTGGATCGCCATGTCGACCAGGAGCACGTGGTCCATCTCGTCGCGGAAGCCGCCGAAGCGGGGTGCCTTCGCGAAGTGCACGGAGGCGGTGCCCAGCTGCCCGAGCCCGGCGATCTGCTCGCGGAAGGCGGTGATCGCCGAGTAGTAGCGGCGCGACTGGCTGGTCATCAGGAGCCGGCCCGAGGCCTCTGCCGTCGCCGCGAGCACCAGCGCCTCGGCGATGGTCGGCGCGATCGGCTTCTCGGAGAGCACGGGCAGCCCGGCGAACAGCGCCTCCGAGCTGACGGGCAGGTGCGCCCGCGGCACGGTCACGTTGACCACGGCGTCGGCGCCGGAGCGCGCGGCGACCTCGGCGACGGAGGTGCCGACCGCGACCGGGCCGACCCCCTCCTCCTCCGCGGCAGCCGTGGCGAGGTCGACGTCGAGGTCGACCAGGCCGACGAGCTCGGCGTCCGGGGAGTCGCGGATGGTGCGGATCCAGGCGCGGCCCATCGCGCCGGCGCCGACCTGGACGAGGCGGACCGTCATCGGACGAGCGCTCCCTCGTAGTCCTGGCCGTTGTGGAAGTCCTCGGTCTCGTAGCGCTGCAGCACCGGGAGGCGGCGCTCGGGGCGCGAGGAGCGCACCCACTCGACGCCGTTCGCGATCACGCGGCGCACCTCGGCCTGGTGGTAGACGGGGTAGTCCTGGTCGCCGGGGGAGAAGAAGAAGATGCGCCCGTGGCCGCGCTTCCAGGTCATGCCGGAGCGGAAGACCTCGCCGCCCGTGAAGGTCGAGAGGAACACGAGCTCGTCGGGCGCCGGCACGTCGAAGAACTCGCCGTACATCTCCTGCTGCGGGATCAGGAAGGGGTGCGGGATCCCCTGGGCGATGGGGTGCGTGGGGTCGACGGTCCAGACCAGCTCGCGGTCCTGCTCCGAGCGCCAGCGCAGCGTGCAGGTGGTGCCCATGAGCTTGCCGAAGATCTTCGACCAGTGGCCGGAGTGCAGGACGACGAGGCCCATGCCCGAGAGGACGTGGCGCTGGACGCGCTCGACGATCTCGTCGGAGACGTCGCCGTGGGCCATGTGGCCCCACCAGACGAGCACGTCGGTGGCGTCGAGGACGTCCTCGGTGAGGCCGTGCTCGGGCTCGTCGAGCGTGGTGGTGGAGACGGTGGCGCGCTCGCCGAGGTTCTCGCGGATGCCGTCGGCGATCGTGCTGTGCATGCCGTCGGGGTAGATCGCGCGGACCTTCTCCTCGATCTGCTCATGGCGGTTCTCGCCCCAGACGAGGACGCGGACGGGGGAGGAGGGTGTGGTCACGGTGTTCCTTCTTCGACGGTGGAGACGGTGCGGCAGTGGGCGGCCCGACACGGGGTTAACCGCTTTACCGGCCGCGTCTCCTAGGATGCGGGAGACGTCCGCCCCGCGTCAACCACGGCCCGGCGGCGCGAGCGGAGGAGGCGCGGTGGCCACGATGAGGGATGTCGCGCGCCTCGCGGGGGTCTCGATCGCGACGGTCTCGTTCGTGGTCAACGACACCAAGCCCGTCTCGCCCGAGACCCGCGAGCGGGTGCGGGCGGCGATGCGCGAGCTCGGCTTCCGGCCGCACGCCCTGGCCCGCGCTCTCGCGCGGCGCCGCTCCGGGATCATCGCGGTCGTCTATCCGCTCGTGTCGAGCCGGCCGCTCAACACCGCCACCTCGTTCCTGCTCGGAGCCGCCGAGGCCGCGGCGGAGCAGGACCACTCGATCGTCCTGTGGCCGACGGTCGGCGGCTCCGACCGCCTCGCCGACCTGCGCGCCGACGGCCTGATCGACGGCGTCGTGCTGATGCAGGTCACCAGCGAGGACGAGCGCGTGCCGGTCCTGCGGGACTCCGGCACGCCCTTCGCCCTCATCGGGCGCACCCGCGACCCGTCCGCCCTCGACTGGGTCGACATCGACTTCGAGGGCATGGTCGAGGAGGCGCTCGGCCGGCTCGCCGGCCTGGGGCACGCGCGGGTGGCGCTCGTGCTCGGCCCGGACCGCGACGCCGCGGCCGACTTCGGCCCCTACGCGCGCACCCAGGAGGCGTTCGCACTCGCCTGCGCGGCCCGCGGCGTCGAGGGCGTGCTGCTGCGCTGCGAGGAGTCGCCCGCCGGCGGCCGCACCCTCGCCCGCTCGTTCGACCCCGCCTCCGCGACCGCCGTGGTGATCGTCAACGGGGGCGCCGCCGTCGGTTTCGCGCACGAGGTGCGGCACCGCGGGCTGCGCGTGCCCGAGGACCTCTCGATCGTCCTGCTCGCCTCCGACCCCGACGTCGCCGACCTGGCCGACCCGGCGCTCGACCTGCTCGTCGCGCCCGGCCGCGAGCTCGGCCGCCGCGGAGTGGAGGCGCTGCTCGCCCGCCTCGCCGACCCCGCGGCACCGCTCCTCCAGGAGCGCATCGGCGGCCCGTGGCGCCCCGGCGGCTCGGTCGCCCCTCCGCACTGACGGGCGCCCCGGGAAGCCCCGGGAGCGCGCGTTACGGCACGATCGAGTCGATGTAGCCGCCGTCGACGCGCACGGCTGCGCCCGTGGTGGCCGAGGCGAGCGGGGAGGCGAGGTACGCCACCATGTGGGCGATCTCCTCCGGCTCGATGAGGCGCTTCAGCAGCGACTGCGGCCGGTGCAGGCGCATGAACTCGCGCTGCGCCTCCTCCCACGGCAGCTCGCGGTCGACCAGCTCGTAGACGAAGTCCTCGACGCCGCCCGTGTGGGTCGGCCCGGCGAGCACGCTGTTCACCGTCACCCCGGTGCCGGCGGCGGCCTTGGCGAAGCCGCGCGAGACGCCCAGCAGCGCGGTCTTCGACACTCCGTAGTGGATCATCTCGGCGGGTGTGACGACGGCGGAGTCGCTGCCGATGTAGAGGACGCGGCCCCACTCGCGCTCCATCATCCCGGGGAGGTAGGCGCGGGTGAGGCGCACGCCGGTGAGCACGTTGACCTCGAAGTAGCGGCGCCACTCGTCGTCGTCGATGGAGAGCGCATCGGCGGAGCCGAAGATCCCGAGGTTGTTGACGAGCACGTCCACGTCGGCGGCCGCGCGCAGGAGGGAGCCCGTGCCCTTCTCCGTCGACACGTCGGCGGCGACTCCGCGCACCCGCGCCTCCGGCACCGCCGCGCCGACCGCCTCGATCGCCCGGCGGATCGACCGCTCGGAGCGGGCGTTCACGATCACCTCGGCGCCCGCCTCCGCGAGCGTCGTCGCGATGGCCAGCCCGATGCCCTGCCCCGACCCCGTGACGAGGGCCGTGCGCCCGGTGAGATCCAACCCGATCATGCTGCTCCGCTCCGCGCCGCCGCCCGCCGGCCGCGCTCGGGGTCGAGCATGCCACCGAGCCCTGACATCCGGCCCACTCCCGGCTGAGGACGCCCGCGGGTCGCCGCGGCGTCGCTCGGAACGGCGGAGACCGTTGCCAACCGGACACTCGTGCGTTACGGTCTAACCAATCGGCAATACGTATTACCCGTGGGTAGTAGGCCGATGACCCAGACTGTCGACGAGGACGAGGCGGACGCGTGACCCCGATGCAAGCAGATGTCGCCGTGATCGGCGGCGGACTCGGAGGAGTGGCGGCGGCGATCGCCCTCGCCCGCAACGGCCTCTCGGTCGTGCTGACCGAGCAGTACCCGTGGCTGGGCGGCCAGCTCACCTCGCAGGGCGTCCCGCCGGACGAGCACACCTGGGTCGAGCAGTTCGGCGTCACCGCCGACTACCGGCGCCTCCGCGACGGCATCCGCGGCTACTACCGCCGCAACTACCCCCTCACCGCCGAGGCGATGCGCGACGACCGCCTGAACCCCGGCCGCGGACTCGTGAGCCGGCTCTGCGCCGAGCCCCGCGTCGCCGTCGCCGTGCTCGACGAGATGCTCGCCCCCTACCGCTCGAGCGGAGCGATCCGCGTCGTCACCGGCGTCGTCCCCTTCGCCGTCGACGGCGGCCCGGGCCGGATCGAGCGCGTCCTGCTGCGCGACGCGGTCTCGGGCGAGGAGCTCGCCGTCTCCGGACGGTACGTGGTCGACGCGACCGAGACGGGGGAGCTGCTCCCCCTCGCGGAGGTCGACTACGTCACGGGCTCCGAGTCGCGCGACGAGCACGGCGAGCCCAGCGCTCCCGCCGTCGCCGACCCGATGAACGTGCAGGCCGTCACCTGGTGCTTCGGCTTCGACAGCGCGGACGGCGACCACACCATCGAGCGCCCGGCCGACTACGACTACTGGCACGAGTACGAGGTGCCGTTCTGGGGCGGGAAGCTCCTCTCCTTCACCGCGCCGAACCCGAGGACGCTGCGCCCCGAGACCCGCACGATGCACGTCAACGCCGTGGGCGACACCCGCACCGCGGACCAGCGCGCGCAGGGCGGGGACACCGACCTCTGGATGTTCCGCCGGATCCTCGCGACCGAGACCCTCCGGCCGGGCGCGCTCGACAGCGACATCGTGCTCGCGAACTGGCCGATGCTCGACTACCTCGACAGCTCGATCCTCGACGTGTCGGAGCCGGAGAAGCACCTCGCCGGCGCCCGCGCGCTCTCGCTGTCGTACTTCTACTGGCTCCAGACCGAGGCGCCCCGGCCCGACGGCGGCCGCGGCTGGCCCGGGCTCCGGCTCCGCGGCGACGTGATGGGCACCGCCGACGGCCTCGCGCAGGCCCCCTACATCCGCGAGTCCCGCCGGATCCGCGCGCTCACCACCGTGCGCGAGCAGGACGTCTCCGTCGCCGCCCGCGGGACGGGGAGCCCCGCGCGCTTCGACGACTCCGTCGGCGTGGGCATGTACCGGATCGACCTGCACCCGACCACCGGAGGCGACAACTACCTCGACGTGGAGTGCTCGCCGTTCGAGATCCCGCTCGGCGCCCTCGTGCCGCGCACCCCGACGAACCTGCTGCCCGGGGGCAAGAACATCGGGACGACGCACATCACCAACGGCGCGTACCGCCTCCACCCCGTGGAGTGGAACATCGGCGAGGCCGTCGGCGAGCTGGCGGCCCTCGCCCTCGCCGAGGACCTGTCGCCCCACGAGATCGCCGCCGACCCCGCCCTCGTCGCCCGCCTGCAGGCGAGGCTCGAGTCGCGCGGCGTAGAGACCCACTGGCCCGACGTCGTCGGGTACTGACCGGGAACACCGAGAAGACCATTGGAGAAAGAGAGACGATGAGACCAGCGAAGAAGCTGATGGCCTCGCTCGCCGCAGTCGGAGTGATCGCCGCCCTCTCGGGCTGCGGCGCCGCCGGCGGCGGGGACGACTCAGCACCCGTCGCTCTGAGGATGTCCGTCTGGACCTCCGACGAGAAGCAGCTCGCCCTGTTCGACTCGATGGCCGACGAGTACATCGCCGACCACCCCGAGATCGAGTCCGTGACCTTCGAGTCCCTCCCGTTCGCGGACTACAACTCGACCCTGACCACGCAGGCCGCGGGCGGCAACGCCCCCGACCTCGCCTGGGTGGGCGACATCGCGAAGGACCTGATCGACGCCGGAGCGCTCGCTCCACTGACCGAGACCTTCGAGGGGACCGAGGGCTACGAGTACGACGACATCCTGCCCAGCGTGGCGCAGTCGTTCAGCCAGGACGGCGAGCTCTACGCGTACCCGTTCTCCAACTCGCCGTTCGCGCTGTACGTGAACCAGGACCTCATCGCGCAGGCCGGGCAGACCGTCGACCCCGCGACGCTCAGCTGGGAGGACGTCGACCGCATCGGCGCGGCCGTCAACGAGTCGACCGGCAAGGCCGGCTACATCATCCGCGACTTCGACTTCTCGGGCTGGCTGAGCCTCGCGAACCTCTGGGCGGGCTGGGGAGCCCAGCCTTGGAGCGACGACGGGACCCAGTGCACGATGGACTCGCCCGAGATGGTGGAGGCGTTCCAGTTCTTCCACGACTCGGTCTACGTCAGCGGCGCGACCCCCGGACCCGGCGTGACGGCGGACTTCTTCGCCGGCGACGCCGCGTTCACGACCGCGCAGGTCTCGCGCGCGAGCCTGCTCGACGGCTCGTTCCCGTTCGAGATCTACCCGCTGCCCGTCGGCCCCGCCGGCGAGTACGGCAACATCGGCCAGGCCGGCATGGCCGCGCTCGCAGGCGGCGACCACGTGGAGGAGGCGACCGGCTTCCTCTCGTTCATGACCAACCCGGAGAACTCCGCCAAGCTCGCGCAGTTCTTCCCGCCGCCCCGCGAGTCGCTGCTGTCCGGTGAGGAGCTGGCGAAGGTCAACACGCGCCTCAGCGCCGAGCAGCTCGACCGCGTCGTGGTCGACGAGCTCGCCGACGTGTCCGCCACCCCTCCGGTGACGAGCCCCGCCGAGATCACCTCGGTCGGCAAGACGGCGCTGGACCGCATGTGGTCGGCCGATGCCGACGTCGCCGAGGTGCTCGGAGGCGTCTGCGACGCCATCGCGCCCGTCCTCCAGGGGAAGTGATCCCGTGACCGCGACCTCGACGGACAGCCGCCGATCCGCTCCCGCCGGCGCCTACTGGAACCTCCGGCGCCGCGACGCGCTCGCCGGCTGGCTCTTCATCGCGCCCCAGCTGCTCGGTGTGATCGTGTTCGTGCTGCTGCCCGTCGGGCTCGCGGTCTGGTTCAGCCTCAACGAGTGGAACGTCTTCACCGGCTCCATGACCTTCGTGGGCGGCGAGAACTACGAGCGGGCGATCAACGACCCGAGCATCGGCGCGGTGCTCGGCACGACCGCGGTCTTCTCCGGGGGAGTGGTCGTCCTGAACCTCGCCCTCGGGCTGGGCCTGGCCGTGCTGCTCAACCGGAGGATCCCGGGCGGCGCCCTGTTCCGCACGCTCTTCTTCTCGCCCGTCGTCATCTCGGTGGTCGCCTGGACCCTCGTCTGGGGCTTCCTCCTCCAGGACAACGGCGCGATCAACGGCCTGCTCTCGCTGGTCGGCCTCGACGGGCCGAACTGGCTCCAGGAGGGGCCCACCGCGATGGCGAGCGTCATCGTCACGCAGGTCATCCGCAGCGTCGGCGTCAACATGGTGCTCTTCCTCGCCGCGCTGCAGGGAGTGCCGGGCGACCTCTACGAGGCGGCCCGCCTGGACGGCGCGAGCCCCCGCGCGATCTTCTTCCGGATCACGCTCCCGCTCATCTCGCCCACCCTGCTCCTCACCGGCATCCTCACGATCGTCGGCTCGCTGCAGGCGTTCGCGCAGGTCGCCGTCCTGACCGAGGGCGGGCCCGAGCTGTCGACGACAGTGCTCGTCTACTACGTGTTCCAACAGGCCTTCGAGTTCAGCGACATCGGCTACGGCGCGACGCTCTCGCTGATGCTGCTCCTCTTCGTCCTGATCCTCACGGTCGTGCAGTGGCAGCTGCGCAAGAAATGGGTCTTCTATGAGAACTGACGCCGTCGTCGAGGAGGGGACCCCGCTCACGCCACGCCTCGAAGCCGTCCCGGAGCCGCCCGTCAAGCGCCGCCGCGGCCGCAGCCCGCTCATGACCGCCCTGCTCGTCGTGACGCTGATCCTGCTCGTCCTGCCGTTCGCGGTGCCGACGTTCTGGATGATCGCCTCGTCGTTCAAGCCGGTGAACGAGATCTTCTCGAACCCGCCGACCCTGCTGCCGGACTCGCCGAGCCTGGCGGGCTACGCCGAGGCGTTCCGGTTCCAGCCGTTCGCGCTCCAGTACTGGAACAGCCTCTACATCGCGGTCACGGTCACCGTGGTGACGCTGCTGGTCTCGAGCCTGGCCGGCTACGCCTTCGCCCGGATCCCGTTCCCGGGACGCAACGCGGTGTTCCTCGTCGTCCTGACCGGCCTGCTGGTGCCGACGGAGGTGACGATCATCCCGCTGTTCCAGATCTTCCGGCAGCTCGGCTTCATCGACACCCACGTGCCGCTGCTGCTGGTGCCGATGGTCGGAGCGCCGGCGGTGCTGGGCACGTTCATCATGCGGCAGTACTTCATCGCGATGCCCGGCGAGCTCGAGGAGGCCGCGCGCCTGGACGGCCTCGGCCGCTTCGGGATCTGGCGGCGCATCTTCCTGCCGCTGTCCAAGCCCGCGCTGTCGGCCGTCGCGATCCTGACCTTCCTCGGGTCCTGGAACATGTACCTCGAGCCGACGGTCTACCTGACCTCACCCGAGCTCTTCACCCTGCCCCAGGCGCTCACCCGCTTCACCGACGCCTACGGCGGGGAGATGTGGGACGTGCAGCTCGCCGCGGCGACGATGACGGTCGTGCCCGTGCTGGCCGTGTTCCTCCTCGCTCAGCGGCAGTTCGTGGAAGGGCTCGCGCACTCCGGTCTGAAAGGCTGACCCGGTGTTCACGGATCGCCCCCTCGCCGCCCTCCGCGAGTTCCGTGCGGAGGTCGCGGAGCCCGAGGACTTCGACGCCTTCTGGCGGGCCACCCTCGCGCTCGGGCGGGAGGGCGGCCCCGCCGTGAGCGCCGCGCCGGTCGACGCGGGCCTCCCGCTGGTGCGGGTGCGGGACGTGCGATTCCCCGGCTTCGCGGGCGAGCCGATCGCCGCCTGGCTGGTGACCCCCGCGGTCGACCCGGGCGCCCCGCTCCCCGTGGTGATCGAGTACCCCGGGTACGGGAGCGGACGGGGCCGTCCGATCGAGCACCTCTGGATCGCCGCCGCCGGGTACGCGCACCTGGTCGTCGACGCGCGAGGCCAGGGAGCCGGCCGCCTCGCCCGCTCCGGAGCCACCCCCGACCCCCACGGCAGCGGACCCGCGTACCCCGGGGTCACGACCCGCGGCATCGAGTCGTCCGAGACGTACTACTACCGGCGCCTGATCGCGGACGCGGCGCTCGCCGTCGACGCCGTGGAGGCGCTCCCCGGGCTGGACCCGGACCGCGTGTCGGTCTTCGGCGGCAGCCAGGGCGGAGCGCTCGCGACCGCCGCGGCGGCGCTGCGCCCCCGGGTGCGCGCCGCGATCGCCCTGGTGCCCTTCCTCTCCGACGTCCTCCGCGCCACGACCGTCACGAACGAGGCGCCCTACGTCGAGATCGCCCGTTACCTGGCGACCCGCCCCGAGGACCTCGACGCCGTCGAGCGGACCCTCTCCTACGTCGACGGCGTCCACTTCTCGCGGCGCCTGGGCTGCCGGGTGCACCGCTCGGTCGGCCTGATGGACCCGATCTGCCCGCCCTCGACGGTCTTCGCCTCCCACAACGTCTCGGGCGGCGAGACGTCGATCGACGTGTGGCCGTACAGCGGGCACGAGGGCGGCGGGGTCGGCGACCGCGAGCGGGCGCTGGAGGTGCTGCGGGAGGTCCTCGGGTGACCGGACGGGCGTGACTCCGCGTCTCAGGACGCCGGCGCCTCCTCCATCCCGAGCCGCATCGCCAGGTCCATGGCACGCAGGCGGGCCGGCGAGACGTCGTAGGGCAGGCTCCGGATGATCTCGCCGGCGCTCCGGGCGCGGGAGCCCTGTGCGGGATCGGGGGCCGGCGCGGGGTCCTCGGGCGGATGCGCCTCGTCCCACGCGTCGAAGATCGCCTCGTCCTCCTCGAGCTGACCGGACTCCTCGACGACGCGCATCAGCCGGGCCTCGAAGGCGTGCCGCTCCCGCGCCACCTGCTCCACCCGGGGGTCGTCCTCGGCGACCGTGTCGTCGAGGGCCTCCTCGGCGGCGTCGACGCGGTCGGCCTCCGCCCGCAGCGCCGGATCGGCGGCCAGGACGACGAAGCGGCCGGCCTGGGAGACGGCGCCCAGCGGACCGAACATCCGCTCGGTGACCAGCAGGGTGTCGAGGTCGGCCTGGCGCAGCGAGCCCTCGGGCGCGCCCTCGAGGCGGCGCGAGACGATGTCGTCGAGCAGCCCCAGCCGGCCGCCGAGGGTCCGCATGCGCCGGACCGAGGCCCGCTTCCGCTGCAGCTCCTCCTCCTGCGCGGCGAGCGCGTCGTCCAGCCGCGCGAGGACGCCCGCGACCTCGTCCTCGCGGTCGGCGCTGTCCTCGGCGCCGGCCGGGGCTGCGACGGCGAAGGCGTCCCGGATGTCCTCGAGCGCGACCCCGGCGTCGGCCAGGCGGCGGATCCAGAGCAGCCGGATGATGTCGTCGTAGCCGTAGCGCCTGCGGCCGTCGCCGCCCCGCTCGCGCTCGGGGAGCAGGCCGAGCCGGTGGTAGTGGCGGATCGCCCGCGGAGTGACGCCGGCGAACGCGGCGGCGTCGCCGATCTGCACCTGGCGGGGCGGGGCGGGGAACGAAGGCATGGGGGACCTCTCCGATCGGGACGGTGTGCATCGAGCAGACCACATGACGCAGGGGCAGGAGCAAGCCGGCCCGGCCTGCTCCCGCCCCGCGTCCCCTCGCGCTCAGCGCGCCAGGCGCACCGTCGCGATCTCGAACGGGCGCAGCTCGAGCTGTACGTCGGCCGACTCCGCCTCGACGGAGCTCTCGATGCGGACCTGCTCGGTCTGGCGCTCCATCAGGTCGGTGCGGGTGACCGCCCGGACGGCGAAGGCGGCGCGGAGGGTCGCTGCGGCGCGGCGGCCGAGCGACTCGTAGAGCCGCACGATCACGTCGCCGCTCCCGTCGTCCGCCGCCTTCACGGCCTCGACGATGACCGAGGGGTCGTCGATCGACACCAGGGGAGCGACGGGCGCGGCGCCGGTGAGCCTGCGGACCGGGGTGTTCAGCGCGTAGCCGGCCTCGACGGCGTCGGGCAGATCGGCGCCGACCACGAGCGAGACGGCGAGGCGGTGGCGGCCCTGGTCGGCGTCCGGGTCGGGGAACAGCGGCGCGCGCAGGAGCGAGAGCCGGACCGTGGTCGTCGGGGTGCCGGCCGCGGCCCGGTCGCGGGTGATGTCGTGCCCGTAGGTGGAGTCGTTGACGACCGCGACGCCGAAGCCCGGCTCGCCGACGTGCACCCAGCGGTGCGCGACGGTCTCGAAGCGGGCGGCGTCCCACGTCGTGTTCACGTGGGTCGGGCGGTGCACGTGGCCGAACTGGATCTCGGACGTCGCCCGGTCCGAGAGCAGGTCGAGCGGGAAGGCGAGCTTGAGCAGCTTGCGGCGCTCGTGCCAGTCGATGTCGAGGTGGAGGTCGACGGCCGCCCGGCCGATCTGCAGCGAGACGGTCTGCACGACCGTGGAGCCGCCGAACGAGCGGGTGATCACGACCGCCGGCACCTCGCGGCCGAGCGGGTCGCTCACGGTGCCGGCGCGGACCGAGTCGACGCCGACGAGGTCCTCCACCGTGCGGCGGTAGTTGTCGTCGAGGTCCCAGGCGTCCCACTTGTTCGGGGTGTCGCGGTGGAGCTGGAGGAGCCCCGCGGCGGCGCCGGCGGGCACGACCTCCCGGCCGCTCGCGAGGTCCACGACCGACTCGAGGAGCCCGGAGGCGCCGATCCGCACCCGGACGAGCCCGTTGTCGAGGACGTGGGCGTCGCCGTCGGAGCGGAGCGTCGGGGCCGAGTGCTCCGCGGCGGGGTCGGCCGCGGCCGCGCCGAGCGCCGGCACGCCCCCGACGGCGAAGGGGGAGGAGTTCACCAGCAGCTCCGCGGAGCCCTCGCCGGCGAGGGCCCGGACGGTCTCGGCGATCATCTCCTCGATCCGCTGCGCGATGCGGGCGTAGTTCTCCTCCGCCTCGCGGTGCACCCAGGCGATGGAGGTGCCGGGCAGGATGTCGTGGAACTGCTGTAGGAGGACCGTCCGCCACATCTCGCGCAGCTCGTCGGCCGGGTACGGGACCCCGGCGCGGACGAGGGCCGTGGTCGCCCACAGCTCGATCTCGCGGAGCAGGTGCTCGCTGCGGCGGTTGCCCTGCTTGGTGCGCGCCTGCGACGTGTAGGTGCCGCGGTGGAATTCGAGGTAGAGCTCGCCCGACCAGGTGGGCGCGTCCGGGTACTCGGCCTGCGCCTCCTCGAAGAAGCGGCGGGGCGTGGACAGCTCGACGGTCGGCGAGCCCTCGAGGCTGCGCGTGCGGCGGGCGGCCGCGATCATCTCGCGGTTGGGGCCTCCTCCGCCGTCGCCGTAGCCGAAGGGCACGAGCGACATGGTGCCGCTGCCCTTCTCGGCGTACTGGCGCTCGGCTCGGGCGAGGTCCTCGCCGGAGAGGTCGGAGTTGTAGAGGTCGACGGGCGGGAAGTGCGTGAACACGCGGGTGCCGTCGATGCCCTCCCACCAGAAGGTGTGGTGGGGCATCGTGTTGGTCTCGTTCCACGAAATCTTCTGCGTGAGGAACCAGCGCCCGCCCGCTCCGGCGATGATCTGCGGCAGCGCGGCGGAGTAGCCGAAGGAGTCCGGGAGCCAGACCTCCTCCGTGTCGATCCCGAACTCGTCGAGGAAGAAGCGCTTGCCCTCGAGCAGCTGGCGCACGAGCGCCTCGCCGCCGGGCATGTTCGTGTCCGACTCGACCCACATCCCGCCGACCGGCACGAAGCGGCCCGCGAGCACGTGGCCGCGGACGCGCTCGAACAGCTCCGGGTGGTCGCGCTTCAGCCACGCGTACTGCTGCGCGGAGGAGGCGGCGAAGACGAAGCCCTCCTCGCGCTCGATCAGGTCGCAGACGTTCGAGAAGGTGCGGGCCACCTTGCGGGCGGTCTCGCGGGCGGGCCAGAGCCAGGCGGAGTCGATGTGGGCGTGGCCGACGGCGTGCAGGTGGTGCGCGCTGGCCGAGGCGGGGCGCTCGAGGACGGTCCGCAGCGCCTCCCGGCCCGCGGCGGCGGTGCCGGACACGTCGTCCGGATCGACGACGTCGACGGCGCGGTCGAGGGCGCGCACGATCTCGGCGCGGCGCTGGGAGGACTCGGGCAGCTGCCCGATCAGCCCGACGAGCACGGCCATGTCCTGCTCCAGCTCCCAGACCTCCCGGTCGAGCAGTCCGAGCTCGAGACGGCGGAGGCGGTAGAGCGGGTCGGACGGCAGGGCGCCGTCGGCGGGGCGGCCGCCGAGCGCCGTGGGGGTGAAGGACCAGTCGCCGGTGATGTTCGGGTTGGCGGCGGCCTCGATGTAGAGCTCGACCGTGCGGTCGCCCGCCTCGCGGCCGGGCAGCCGGTCGAGCGGGACCGACTGGTTGAACGGCTCGACGGCCTTCACGACCGTGCCGGTCGCGGTGAAGACGAGCCCCTCCGCCTCGAAGCCGGACTGGGCGCCGGTGTAGCCGAGGTCGACGACGAGCTCGGGCTCGCAGCCGTCGACGCCGACCCAGGAGGCGGGGATCTCGCCGCGCACGTGGAACCACACGGTGCCCCACGGGGCGCCCCACGGCTCCCCGATGCGGGCGGGCGCGTAGGACGCGGCCCGCGCCTGGTCGAAGGGGACCGGCTCGCCCGGAGCGGTCCACGACTCGATCCCGAGCGGCTCGACCGCCCGGTGGATAGCCGGCCGGAGGCTCTCGGCGCGGAAGCGGGCGATGCGGGCTTCGATGCGGGTGCTGTCGTCATGCATGCGTTCTGGTGCTCGTTCCGTGTGCAGTGGGGGAGGGCGGCGGCGCGGAGGGCGCCGCCGCCCGGGGTCAGGAGGCGATGACGACGCGGTGCCCGTCGGGGAAGACGGCCACCTTCCGCCAGGTGTCGCCGGAGCGCTCCCAGCCCTCGTTGACCTGTCCGGCCGGAGGGGTCGGGATGGTCTCGGGGGCGCGGGCGACCGTGGTGTAGCCGGCCGCGCGCTCCACCCGGCCGCGGCCGAGCTCGAACGAGGTCAGGCGTCCGTCGTCGACGATCAGCGAGCCCTCGTCCACTCCCGCGGCGCCGCGCTCGATGAACGGGTTCACGAGGCGCGTCTGCGAGGAGTCGCTGCCCAGCACGATCGCCTTCTGCTGCGGGAAGCGGCCGAGGCTGAGCCCGTAGAAGCCGCCGAGGACGGTGAGGTTGCGCACCTCGAAGTCCGCTCCGCCGTTCGTCAGGCCGACGCCGAGGCAGTTCGCGCCCGAGGTCGGGAAGAAGTTCGGGTTCACGATCATGTGGCTCGTGCCGGCCTCGATCAGCACCTCCCAGCCGTCGCGGGAGCCCTCCGAGCGGAAGTTGATCAGGGTCAGGCCGGAGTTGACCGAGCGCCGGTTCTCGTTGCGGATCGACCGGAGGCCGACCGTGCCGCCGATGGCCTGGCAGTCGAGCAGCGTCATGTTCGTCGGCGCGAGGAGGAAGCCGCCGAGGCCGGGGCTGATCGCCTCGACGTTGGTCATCGAGCCGCCGATGGAGGCCTTGCCCGAGTCCTCCACGCCCCAGCCGGCGGGGGCGACGATCTTGATCTTGTTCCAGGAGTTGGCGTACGAGTACTCGTCGTCGACGCCCGAGACGAAGGTGGCGCGCTCGCGGAAGATGCCCGACTTGCCGGTCTTCTGGATCCACAGGTTGCGGAACTCGCAGTTGACCAGCGAGCGCAGCGACATCCCGTGGCCGCCGGAGGGCGTGCCCGTCATCTCGAAGTCGGCGAGGACGACACCGGTGGCCTTGTTGTTGTTGGCGGGGCCGGCCGCGTCGCCGGTCTGGCCGGAGACGGTGAAGATGTCGCGGGTCGAGCCCTCGATCTGGACGATCCTCGTCTGGCGCATGCCGGCGCCGACGATCTTCGGCCCGGCGTAGCCGTAGGGCGGCCCGTTCTCGGGCTGCACCGGGTAGCCGCGGTAGTCGACCGCGAGGCCCGTCACCCGGATCTCGCCGGCGGGCAGCGACACCTCGCCGCCCGGAGCGGTCATCGCCTTGTCGATGGCCGCCTGCACCGCGCGGGTGTTGTCGGCGCCGGCGCGGTCGTCCCAGCGGAACTCCTTGTCGAGCGGCGAGATCGGCCCCTCGGTGACGCTCAGGCGCTTCTTCTGCCCGGGAGCGTCGGCCGGGGGCGCGGCGGCGGCCGGAGTGGCGGCGCCGACGGCCCCTGCCGCGCCGGCGAGGGCGGCGGCGCCCCCGGCGAGGAAGAGGCGGCGCGAGTTGTCGGGCCTGCGCTGCGGATCGTGCTCGGGCTGGTGATCGGGCTTGTGCTGCCGATCGGGCCTCGGGGAGGCCGTGGTCTGGTTGTCTGGGTCTGCGGGATTCATCATCGTCGACGTTCCGCCCTCTCTCGCCCCGGATGGGCGTACGGCGATCCTTCGTCATCGGTAGCCTGAGGTCAAGACGTAATACCTATTACCAGGATGAAGCGGGGGTGTCCGGGTGCCGCGGATCACGCAGAAGGACATCGCGCGTCTCGCGGGAGTCAGCCAGACGACGGTGTCGTTCGTGCTCAACGACAAGGGCGAGCAGCTCGCTCGGGTCCCGGAGGCGACGCGGGCGCGGATCCTCAAGGCGATCCAGGAGACGGGGTACGTCGCCGACCCCATCGCGCGCCGCCTCAAGCAGGTCGGCACCGGCATGATCGGCGTCTACACCTACGAGAGCCTGTTCCCGCTCGACCGCGAGGACTTCTTCCACCCGTTCCTCGCCGGCATCGAGGAGGAGGCGCAGAACCGCGACATCGACCTCCTCCTGCTGACCAGCGGCCGCGTCGGCGGCCGCCGCGGCGGCCTGAGCGGCGGCACCACCCGGCTGCGCCTGGCCGACTCCTGCATCCTCCTCGGGCAGCACATGCCCCGTGAGGAGCTCGAGTTCCTCAACGCGAGCGGCTTCTCCTTCGTCAGCGTCGGCCGCCGCGACGACGCCGGCGGGCCCGTGCCCTACGTGGCCGCCGACTACGCGTCGATCGTCCGCGAGTTGATCTCCTGCGCGCGCGCCCTCGGCCACACCCGCTTCGCCTACGCCGGCCACGGCGAGGGCGTCGAGTCGTACACCGACCGCATGGCCGGCGCGCGGGCCGAGCTCGGCGACGGCTTCCTCCACCTCGTCCCGGGGCCGGAGGCGTCGCCGCGGGAGTGGATCCGCCGGATCGCCGCCGAGGGCGTCACGGTCGTCCTCGCCGAGCAGGAGGAGCAGTTCGTCCTCCTGCAGGAGGCCGCCGAGGCCGAGGGGGTGGCGGTGCCGGGCGACCTGTCGCTGGTGTCGCTCTCCGGATCGGCCGACCGCACCGGCTGGCAGGCCGGCTTCGAGCTGCCCCGGCGCGACATGGGGCGCCGCGCCGTGCAGATCCTCATCGAGGGCGACCCCGCGCGACGGGAGCAGCAGCTCCTCCGCTGCACGCTCGTCGACGGCGCCTCCCTGGCCGCGGCCCCGGCCTGACCGGCCGGCCCTGACCGCTCGGCCCTGAACGGCCGGGCTCAGCCCGAGTGGTGGCGCCCGATGGGCAGCACCAGCGGCGTCCGCGAGACCGGGTCCTCGATCACGCGCGACTCCATCCCGAACACCGCGCGCACCGTCTCCGGCGTCACCACCTCGGCGGGCGTGCCCGAGGCGTACAGGGCTCCGTCGCGCACGGCGACGAGGTGGTCGGCGTAGCGGGCGGCGAGGTTGAGGTCGTGCAGCACGATCACGATGGTCGTCCCGCGCGAGCGGTTGAGGTCGGTGAGCAGGTCGAGCACCTCGACCTGGTGCGACACGTCGAGGTAGGTCGTCGGCTCGTCCAGGAGGAGCACGTCGGTCCGCTGGGCGAGGGCCATCGCGATCCACACCCGCTGGCGCTGCCCGCCCGAGAGCTCGTCCACGGGGCGGTCGGCGAGCTCGAGCGTGCCGGTGTCGCGCAGCGCCTCCTCGACGATCGCGTCGTCGTCCGATCCGGAGCCGCGGCCGAACAGGCCCCGGTGCGGGTAGCGGCCGCGGGCGACCAGGTCCGAGACGGCGATCCCCTCCGGCGCGATCGGGGTCTGCGGCAGCAGGCCCACCTGCTGCGCGACCTGGCGCGTCGGGAGCCGGTGGATCGCGCGCCCGTCGAGCAGGACGCTCCCCGAGCGCGGGGTGATCAGCCGCGCCATCGCGCGCAGGAGCGTCGACTTGCCGCAGGCGTTCGCGCCGACGATCACCGTGATCCGGCCGGGCGGCACGGCGAGCGAGAGCCCGTCGACCACCACGCGCTCGTCGTAGGCGAGGGTGACCGCGTCGGCGGCGAGGGTGGGCGGGGCGTCGGTCACAGGGAGCCTCCGGAGCGGTTGCGGCGGGCGAGGAGCCAGAGCAGGAAGGGCGCGCCGAGGGCGCCGGTGACGACACCGACCGGGAAGCGCGCGCCCGAGAACAGCGCGCCGACGACGTACTGGGCGAGCAGGTCGGCGGCGAGCACCACGACCGCGCCGACCAGGGCGGAGGGGATCAGCAGCGTGCGCGCGCTCGGCAGGATCCGCCGCGCGATCGGCCCCGAGACGAAGGCGACGAACGCGATCGGGCCGGTGGCGGCGGTCGCGACGGCCACGAGGCCGACTCCGACCGCGAGCAGGGCCAGCCGGCTGCGCCGCACGTCGAGCCCGAGCGCGGTCGCCGACTCGTCGCCGAGCTGCAGCACGCCGAGCCGGCCCGAGAGCAGCAGCGCCAGCGGCACCAGCACGAGCATCGTCAGCGCGAGCGGCGGGACGGAGGGCCAGGCGGCCGAGTTGAGGCTGCCGGTCAGCCAGCGCAGCGACTCCTGGACGTCCTCGAAGTCGGCGCGGGTCTGCACGTAGGCGATCACGCTCTGGAACATCGCCGCGACGCCGATGCCGATGAGGATCAGCCGCGCCCCGATCACTCCGCCGCCCTCGGCCAGCCCGGCGATGATCAGGGCCGTCGCGAGCCCGGCCGCGACCGCGATCACCGAGACCGCGCCGCCCGAGAGCCCGAAGAACGCGATCGCGACGACGGCCGCCGCGCTCGCCCCCGACGTGATGCCGATGATGTCGGGGCTGGCGAGGGCGTTGCGCAGCATCGTCTGGAAGATCACGCCGCCCATCCCGAAGCCCACGCCCACCAGGACGGCCGTGATGGTGCGCGGCAGCCGCAGCGTGCCCACGGTGAAGGAGGCGCCCGGCACGGTCTCGCCGAGGATCACGCGGACGACCTCCGGCACCGAGTAGACCGTGCTGCCGACCGTGAGCGAGACGACGACGAGCGCCAGCGCGAGCACCGCGAGGACCGCGCAGCCGATGACCGTGCGCCGACGGCGCAGCGTGCGGCCGGCCGCGATGCCGACCGCGGCGGGCGCCTCCGCGGTCCTCACAGCGCCCGCACCTTCGAGCGGCGCACGATCGCGATGAGCACCGGGGCGCCGATCAGCGCGGTCACGATGCCCACCTCGACGTCGCTCGGCCGGGCGACCACGCGGCCGACCACGTCGGCGACGAGCAGCAGCAGGGCGCCGAGCAGAGCGGAGGAGGGCAGCAGCCAGGCGTGCGCGGGGCCGGTGACGCGGCGGGCGAGGTGCGGGACGACCAGGCCGATGAATCCGATCGGTCCGGCGATCGCGGTCGCGGCGCCGCAGAGCAGCACGGCCGCGAGCCCCGCGACCAGGCGGATGCGCCCCACGCGCCGGCCGAGGCCGGTCGCCAGGTCGTCGCCGAGCGCCAGGGCGTCGAGCCCTCGCGCGCTGGAGAGGGCCAGCACCGCGCCGACCGCGAGGAACGGGAGGACCTGCAGGATGCTCGCGGTCTCGGCGCCGCCGACTCCGCCGACCTGCCAGAAGCGGAAGCGGTTCAGCGTGGTCTCCTGGGTGAGCAGGACCGCGCTGATGAGGGAGGTGAGCGCGGCGGCGGTGGCGGCTCCGGCGAGGGCGAGCTTCAGCGGAGTGGCGCCCTCGCGGCCGAGCGAGGCGACCGCGTAGACGAACGCCCCGGCGGCGGCGGCTCCGAGGAACGCGAGCCAGATGAACTGCGGCAGGCTCGTCGCGCCGACCCCGGCGATCCCGAGCACGACCGCGAGCGAGGCGCCCGAGTTGAGGCCGAGGATGCCCGGATCGGCGAGCGGGTTGCGGGTCAGGCCCTGCATCACGGCTCCGGCGAGCCCGAGCGCGGCGCCGACCAGGATCGCGAGGACCGTCCGCGGCACCCGCCCCTGCACCGCGGCGTCGACGATGGACGCCGGATCGGGGGAGGTCAGCGCCGGCCAGACCTCGCCGAGCGGGATCTCGCGGGAGCCGTACACGAGCGAGAGGACCGAGGCGACGGCCAGCGCGACGAGGGCGACCGCCAGCGCGGTCGCCCTCGTCTTCCGGGTGGGTGCGGTGCGGGTCACGACACCTTGTCGGCGGCCGCGGCGAGGCCTGCGGTGTACTCGTCGAGCACCCACGGGATGCTGAGCAGGTTCGGCGACGAGGTGGCCATGGCGGCGGAGGAGCCGTCCTCCAGCACGTAGACGGAGCCGCGCTCGACGGCCGGGATCTTGGAGAGCAGCGGGTCGGCCTGCAGCGCGGCGAGGGTCGTGTCGTCGCCGTAGACGACGAGCACGTCGGCGTCGAGCTGGTCGGCGTTCTCGGAGCTGATGGTGCCGCTGAACGCCTCCGAGTCGCCGGAGAGCTCGACGACGCTCGGGGCGACGTCGAGCCCGAGGTCCTCGACGAACTTCACGCGCGCGTCGTTCGGCGTGTAGTAGGTGAAGGTGCTCGCGTCGGTCGGGTCGTACCAGCCGTACATGAACGTGGTGCCCGCGAGCTGCGGGTAGGACGCGGTGGTCTGCGTGATGTCGCTCTCGATCTCGCCGACCTTCGCGACGGCCTCGTCCTCGAGGCCCAGCGCGGCGCCGTCGAGCTTCGCGGAGTCCTGCCAGGTCGTGCCCCAGGGCAGGCCCGGGTAGGCGACGGTGGGGGCGATCTGGCTGAGGGTGTCGTAGTCCTGCCGGGTGATGCCGGAGTAGGCCGAGAGGATCACGGTCGGGCTGAGGTCCGAGATCGCCTCGAAGGGCACGCCGTCGGTCTCGTCGAACAGGGTCGGGGTCTCGGCGCCGGAGGCGTCGAGCGCCTCCTTCGTCCACGCCAGCAGGCCGTCGCCGTCCTCGTCGCCGTAGGAGGCGCGGGTGAAGCCGGCCGGGGTCACGCCCAGCGCGAGCGCCACGTCCTGGTTGGTCCAGCTCGTCGCGACGACGCGGTCGGCCGACTCGACGGTGGTGCTGCCGAAGGCGTGGTCGACGGTGACGGGGAAGCCCTCGCCGCTCTCGGCGGCGCTGCTCTCGGACGTGCCCTCGGAGCCGGCGTCGGCTCCTCCCGAGCAGGCGGTGAGCAGCAGCGCGGCGAGGCCGAGCGAGGCGACGGCGGTCAGGCGGAGGGGGGTGCGAGTGGCGGGCACGGCGATCCTTCGAAGGGGGTGGTGGGGGTTGCGAAGGTTAACCTAACCTAACCGCCTGGACGGGGCCAGTGGCCGGTGGGATCAGCGGCGGTGGGACGCGACCAGGCGGCGCAGGTGCTCGCGGGGAGCGTCGACGATCCGGACGGGGTCGTCGAGCACGAGCGTCGTGCGCTCGGATCCGTACTCGGGCCAGCCGGCGTCGCCCGTCGCCGCGAAGGCGGCCCAGCGCGACGAGACCTCGTCGCTGAGGCGCTGCGGGGCGGGCCCGATCGTGCCACGGGCGTCGTCGAGGCTGCGGAAGAGGAAGGGCAGCTCGAGGGAGTGGGTCGCGCCGCGGGAGTCGTCGGCGCGCCAGGCGAACAGGGCGGCGCGCGTCGATCCGGTCGCTGCGGTCCGGGCGTCGAGCAGCCGCAGACTCGGCTGCCGGTAGATCTCGTCGGCGAGGCACGCCTCCAGGGCCTCGGCGTCCGAGGGGGTGCGGCCCAGGTCGGCCGCCAGAGCCTCTCGATAGGACCCCGCGTCCCCTCCCGGAAGCAGGTCGGCGACGTGCCGGTCGAGCTGTGCGCGCAGCTCGACGGAGTCGGGAGCCCGGAGGTCGACGGAGCCCGAGCCCTCGTTGACGTTCGTCGTCACGACGAGATCCACTCCGCTCGAGGCTCCCGCCGCGACGGCGGACACCGGGTCGCGGGTCAGCAGGCGGCCGTCGAGGCCCGCCCGGAACACGGCGACGGTGTTCGGACCCGCGGCCGAGCGGCGGGCGAGCAGGCGGTCCTGCGCCTCGATCAGGCGCGTCCAGGGCAGGTCCAGGAGCCGCTCCGGCGGCGCGCCGAGCAGGTCGAGCAGCTCCGCCGTCGCCTCCTCGCCGTACTCGCGGGACCCGACGCGCTCGGGGTTCGCGCTCTGCAGCACTGCTCGCGCGAAGAGGCCCTCGGCGCGGGGCGCTGCGAGCAGCATCGCGGCCGACGTCGCGCCGGCGGACTGGCCGGCCAGCGTGATCCGACCGGGGTCTCCTCCGAACGCCGCGATCTCGTCGCGGACCCACTCGAGCGCGGCGACGGTGTCGTGCAGGCCCGCGTTCGCGGAGTCGCGGTACTCGTGGCCGAGGAGGTGGTCCACGGTGAGGAATCCGAGCGCGCCGAGCCGGTGGCCGAGCGCCACGACGACGGTGCCGGTCCGGGCGGCGAGCCGTGCTCCGTCGCAGAAGGGCTCGGAGGGGGAGCCGGCGACGTGCAGCCCCCCGTGGATCCAGACGATCACCGGGCAGGCCTCGGCTGCCTCCGGCGTCCAGACGTTCACGGTCAGGCAGCCGGTCTCGCTTCCACCCGACGTCTGCGGAGCCCGCGGTCCGGGCTCCAACGCCTCGCGCCGTCCGCTCCAGGCCTCGAGCGGCGGAGCCGGGAGGAAGCGCCGGGGGTCGCCCGCGTAGGGCACCCCGAGGAACGCGTGCGCCGCTCCGTCCGGCGTCTCGACGGTCCGCCCGAGCAGCCGGCCGGCGGAGACGACGGCCTCAGCCATCGCGCCCTCCGGGCTGCAGGAGCACCGGCCCGTGCCCGGGCGAGAGGGTGCTCTGCAGCACGAGGGAGGACGCTCCGACGGCGGCCGCGTCGCGCGGGTTGGTCGAGAGCTCGACCTCGATCGGGTGGGCCCGGCGGGCGAAGCGGCGCTCGTCGAGGCGGGCGCGGATCGCGCGGGTGTGGATCGATCCGGCGATGGCGACTCCGGGGCCGGTGAGGACCAGCTCGTCGAGGTCGAACAGGTTGGCCAGGATCAGAGCGCCGTCGGCCAGGTGCCCGGCCGCGCGCTCGATCAGGGCGAGGGCCGCCGGATGGCCGTTGATCGCCGCCAGGCTGAGCACGTCGAAGTCGCGGGCGTGCTCCTCGGCGCGGAAGGCGAGGTCGAGGTCGGCGAACGCGGCGCGGTCGGAGCGCGCCTCCTCCACGACCACCGTCGGCGAGGCGTACCGCTCGAGGCAGCCGACGTTGCCGCAGAAGCACTCGCGCCCGCCCGGCACGATCGTGACGTGGCCGATCTCGACCGCGTTCGAGCTCGCCCCGCGCAGCAGTGCGCCGTCGAGGACGACGCCGGCCCCGATGCCGGTGCCGACGTAGATGCTCCCGAAGGTGCGGTGCCGCGAGACGCCGCGGCTCCAGAACTCGCCGATCGCGGCGGCGGCGGCGTCGTTGTCGAGCAGGATCGGCGCGCCCAGACCGGCGCCGAGCTCCTGGCGGAGCGGGTGGTCGCGCCAGTGGTGCAGCGTCGGCGGGCCGAGGACGCGGCCCGCGGCCTGGTCGATCGGGCCGGGAGCGACGACCGCCACGCCCGCGATCGAGCCGCGGTCGATCCCGGTCCCGCGGATGAAGTCGTCGTAGGCCCGGACAAGGCGCGCGGTGACCTCCTCCGGTGAGGCGAGCGCGGCGCCGTCGATCTGCTGGCGTGCGATCACGCCTCCGCCCGTGTCGGTCGCGACCAGGGTGATCGACTCGAAGCCGAGCTGCAGGCCGATGGCGATCCTCGCCCGCGCGTTGATCTCGAGCAGCTGCCGCGGCTTGCCCCCGGTCGAGGTCGAGCCGGTCTGGCGGACGATGCCGTCGGTGAGGAGCTTGCGCACGATCATCGAGATCGCGGGCTGGGTGAGGCCGGTCGCGGCGGTCAGCTCGACGCGGCTGATCGGCCCGGAGGAGCGGATCAGGTCCACGACGAGGGCGCGGCTCCCGGGGGCCGCGGGTGTCGATTCGCGCCGTGCCATGCCGTCACCTCCCGTTCCGCTCGTCAGCGTACGGGACGGCTCCGCCGCCGATCGGCCCCCTACTCTGGACGGGCGACGAAGGGCGGTGGCGATGACGCGGACGAGACCGATCGGCCTGGCCCTGGTGCGGGCGACCGAGATCATGGGCGCGGAGCCGTACTTCCACGAGTTCATCGCCGGTGTCGAGCGGGCGGTCCGCCCCTCGGGCTACTCGGTGCTCCTCAACGTCCTGCCCGACGCCGACGCCGAGCTCGCGACCTATCGGCGGTGGAGCGAGGACGGCGAGGTGAGCGGCGTGATCCTGGTCGACCTCGAGGACGGGGATCCGCGGCCGGAGTTCGTGCGCGGCCTCGGCCTCCCCGCCGTCGTGATCGGCCCACCGAGCGCCGCCGTCGGCTTCCGCGCGGTGTGGACGGACGACGACAACGCGATGCGCGCGGCCGTCGACTTCCTCGCCGGTCAGGGCCACTCCCGGCTCGGCCGCGTCGCCGGACCCGCGGAGCTGCTGCACACGCGCATCCGCGAGGAGACGTTCGCGCAGGAGTGCGCGCGGCACGGAGTGTCCGGACCGACGGCCGGGGGCGACTACTCGCGGGCCTCCGGGGCCCGTGCTCTGGCGGCCCTGCTCGACGGCGACGAGCGGCCGACGGCGGTCGTCTTCGACAGCGACCTGATGGCGCTCGGCGGACTCGACGAGGCCCGCGATCGCGGTCTCGCCGTCCCGGGCGAGCTCTCGCTCCTCGCCTGGGACGACTCCGCGCAGTGCCAGCTCAGCGAGCCCCCGCTCTCGGCGGTCTCGCACGACGTGCAGGTCATCGGGATGCTCGCAGGTCGGGAGCTCCTGGCCGGCATCGCGGGTGGCGAGAGCCGTGCGATCAGCAGCCCCGCCGTCGTGATCGTCCCGCGCGGATCCACGGGCGCGCCGGCGGCCTGAGCATCTCCGACCGTCGGTCGACGGCCGTCGCCACGCCCCGCGTGCTCGCACAGCCGTCTCGATTCGTTACATAAATTATTTACTTTTGATATTGACCTCGACGGGGAGGACAGGGGAGTCTGTCCGAGGACCGGCCGACGAGGGCGGGGCGACGAGCCCCGATCCCGAGAGCGGAACGACGCGAGCCGGTCCTCCACCCCGGTCGAAGGAGCCCTGGAACACATATGACCCGTGCCGCAGCACCGCCCGCCCCGAGGCGCTCCCGCCTCCGCTCGGCCCTCGCCGGCGGAGCGATCGCCGCCGTCGTCGCCTCGACCCTCGTCGCGACCGCGTCCTCCGCCCAGGCCGCGCCGGCCGACTGGACCAGCGCCAACACCGCGTTCGTCCAGCGCGACGGCAGCGCCCTCACCCTCGACGGCGAGCGCTTCCGTGCCAGCGGGACGAACATCTACTGGCTCGGCCTCGACGAGAACGTCGGCGGGATCGACTACCCGACCTACTTCCGCATCAAGGACGCCCTCGACACGGCGGCCGGGCTCGGTGTCACCGTCGTGCGCTCGCACATGATGACGTCGACCAGCCAGGACGACGCCGACCCGCTCGCGCTGATGCCGCGGCTCGGCGAGTACAACGAGGAGGCGTTCCGCACCATCGACTTCGCGGTCGCCTACGCGGGCACCCTCGGCATCCGCCTGGTGCTGCCGCTCACCGACCAGTGGGAGTACTACCACGGCGGTCACCGCGACTTCACGACTCCGCTCGGCCTCGAGTCGGACGACTTCTACACCGATCCGGCCGCGATCGCGGCATACCAGGACTACGTCGACCACGTGCTCGACCACACGAACACGATCACCGGGACGCGCTTCGTCGACGACCCGACGATCATGGCTTGGGAG
Organism: Rathayibacter sp. AY1B4; assembly: GCF_002932815.1. Classification (NCBI taxonomy): domain Bacteria; kingdom Bacillati; phylum Actinomycetota; class Actinomycetes; order Micrococcales; family Microbacteriaceae; genus Rathayibacter; species Rathayibacter sp. AY1B4. Next base: position 28,081 of record NZ_PSWN01000018.1, read on the forward strand.
CTGGGCAACGAGCTCGAGGGCATGACCCGCGAGTGGATCGACGCCCAGGTCGCGCACCTGAAGGAGAAGGCCCCGGAGCAGCTCGTCGCCGCCGGCCGCCGCTTCGACATCGATCCCGACACCCTCGCGTCGCCGGACCTCGACATCGTCGACGTCCACTACTACCCGCCGACCGCCGAGCGGGTCTCGGCCGACGCGCGGACCGTCGCGGACGCGGGCAAGGTCTACATCGCGGGGGAGTACGCCTCGACGGCCGCCTCCGCCACGCTGCTCGACGCGGCCGCGGCCGACCGGAACGTCTCGGGCATGTTCTTCTGGTCGCTGTTCGGGAACAACGACCGCGGGGGCTTCGTCCCGCACGACGACGGCTTCACCCTCCACTACCCGGGCGATTCGGTGCGGGAGCGGGAGAGCGTGGACGCGGTCGAGCGCTACAGCGCGGCCGTCGGCAGCACGCCCGGCCGGCACGAGCTCGGCGCCCCGCTCGTCACGGCCCTCGACCAGGTGTACGGCATCACCACCGTCTCGTGGCGCGGGACCGCGGGAGCGCAGGGCTATCTCGTGCAGCGCTCGGTCGACGGCGGTGCCTGGAGCGACGTGACCGACGGCGCCGTCTCCGCCTCCGCCTCCCCGGTCACCGACTACGACTCGCCCGACGGAGCGCGCTACCGCGTGGTCGCGGTCGGCGAGGGCGATCGCCCCGGCCCCGCCTCCGACCCCGTGGCCGCGCCCGAGGCCGGCACGGTGCTCGTCGACCCGCTGCAGACCTGGACCCTCAGCTCGGCACACGAGAACGCGCGGCTCGAGCCGACGCCGGCCGGCGGAGTCGTCGCCGCGACGGGCGCTGCGAGCATCACCTGGCAGCGTGACGGCGTGACCGCCGCCGAGTTCCTCCTCTCGGACCCCTCGGCCGCGACCGTTTCGTCGAGCACCGACGGGACGACCTGGACTCCGGCCGCGACCACGGTCGACGGCGGCGCCCTCCGAGCGGACGGCCTCGACGGCGACGCCGTCCGCCTCTCCTGGAGCGGCAGCGCCACCCTCGAGCGCGCCACCGTCACGAGCGCGGCGGAGGCGGTGGCCCTCGCGGACCCGCTCGACGACTTCTCGAAGGTGTCGGCCCGCACGGGCAGCCTCGCGATCGACTCCGGCTCGCCCGCGCAGTTCGGCGGAGACGTCTCCCGCGTGAAGCGCGAGAGCACCGATCCGGCGAGCCTCACCTGGAGCTTCGACGACATCAGCGGCGCCGACGTGACGGCCTGGTACTGGCCCGACCAGCCGGTCGCCCCGCTCACCGTGGAGGGCTCGGCCGACGGCGCGACGTGGGCGCCGATCGCGGTCGACACCCGCGGCGGCACCGGGAACTGGAAGCAGTACACGCTGTCGGTGCGCGGCCTCTCCGGCGTGAACCAGCTGCGCGTCTCGTGGCCGCAGGGCCCGGGCGAGGCGTGGACGCCGCAGATCGGCTCCGTGAACCTCTTCTCGCCGAACGCCGCTCCGCTCGGCGCCCCGGCCGCCCCCGCGCTCGTCGCGCCGGCCGCCGGCGCCGACGGGATCACCGCGACCCCCGCGTTCTCGTGGGAGCCCGCCGCCGACGCCGCGTTCTACCGCTTCACCCTCTCGGCATCGGAGGACCTCTCCGACCCGATCGTGGAGACGACCGGGCTCACCGCGACCACCGTCCGCCCGGACGTCGACCTCGCCCCCGAGACGCGCTACTCCTGGCGGGTGACCGCCGTGAACGGCGTCGGCTCCGCCGTGTCCGAGGTCCGCTCGTTCGAGACCTCGGCCGTGCCGACGGAGCCCGTCGTGGTCGACGACTTCGAGGGCTACGCCGACGACGCGGCGGTCCGCGAGGCCTACGTCCGGAACAGCGGGGGCGGCACCATCGCGCCGACGCTGGTGCCCTCCGGCGCCGGCAGCGCCGCGCGCTTCGACTACGACACGGGCACGGCCGGCTACGCGGGCGTCGTGAAGACGTTCGATGCTCCGCAGAACTGGTGGGGCTACTCCGGGCTGACCCTCGACGTGGACGCCGCGGCCCCGTTCTCGGTGCAGTTCGTCGCGAACGGCGCCTACTGGGAGGCCTCCGTCACCCCGGCGACGGAGGGGCCGACCGTCGTCCCCTTCTCAGCCTTCGCTCCGCCGTCGTGGGCCCCGGAGGCCGATCTCGACCTGACCTCGGTGACCCAGTACGCCCTCTACGTGAACGGATCGGGGACCGGAGTCCTCACCGTCGACGACGTGGCGACGGTGGTCGCCGCCGGGCCCGCCCCGACGCCGACGCCGACCGCTCCGCCCACGACGACGCCGACCACCCCGCCGACGACGACGCCCACCGCACCGCCGACGACTCCCACCGCGCCGCCGACGGCCGGACCCTCGCCCCACCCCCACGTGCCGTCGTGGCTGGAGTCGCTGGTGCGCCAGTACCTCCCGACGATCCGGCACTGGTGGCAGGCCCGTCACTGACCTCCGTCCCGCACCCACTGCACTCACCGTCGCACCGCGACGCCCTACCGAGGAGAACACCCGTGCAACGACCCACCAGAAACCGCAGGACCACGCTGACCGGCATCGTCGCCGTCGCCGTCACGTCCTCCCTCGCGCTCGCCGGCTGCTCCGGCGGATCGGCGGGGAACGACTCCGGCGAGCCGGCCGGCGAGATCACTGTGCTGACCAACCGCACCGACCTGGTCGACACGACCTTCGCCGACTACGCGACGACGTTCGAGGGGAAGTACCCCGGGACGACAGTGAAGTTCGAGGCCCTGACCGACTACGAGGGCGACACCAAGATCCGCCTGAACTCGAAGGACTACGGCGACGTGCTGCTCATCCCGAGCTCCAACGTCACCAAGGACGACTACTCCGACTACTTCGAGCCGCTGGGCTCGACGGAGGAGCTGTCGAAGACCTACCGCTTCACCAACGAGGGCTCGTTCGACGGCACCGCCTACGGAGTCTCGACCTTCGGCTCGGCCATGGGCTACGTGTTCAACCGCGACGTCTGGACCGCGGCGGGCATCACCGACCCGCCCGCCACGGAGGAGGAGTACCTCGCCGACCTCGAGAAGATCAAGGCCGACGGCGTCGTCCCCTATTACACGAACTACAAGGACGGGTGGCCCCTCGCGACGATCGAGGGCAACCTCGGCACGGTGCAGGGGGCGGACGTCCGCACCGAGATGATCGCGGACGACGCGCCCTGGACCGAGGGCAACGACCAGTACAACATCGACGGCCTGCTCTACGACACGGTCGCGCAGGGCCTCAGCGAGGCGGACCCGACCACCACGAACTGGGAGGAGTCGAAGGACCTCCTCGCGAGCGGGGAGATCGGCTCGATGGTGCTCGGCTCCTGGGCCGTCTCGCAGATGCAGGACGCGGCCGAGAAGGCCGGGAAGTCCCGCGACGTCATCGGCTTCTGGCCGATGCCGTGGGCGCAGGACGGGACCTTCACCTCGGTGACCGCCTCGGACAAGTTCCTCGCGATCAACAAGAACTCGGACAACAAGGCCACCGCCCGCGCGTGGATCGACTGGTTCACGAACGAGTCCGGCTACGCCGAGAGCCAGGGTGCGATCAGCCCCGTGATCAGCGACCCCGCTCCCGACACCCTCGCGGACTTCGACGCGCTCGGTGTGCAGTACCTCGAGCTCGCCCCGGACCCGGTCGGCAAGGAGGCGGTCATCAACGACATCGCCAACGAGGCCGAGATCGACCTGTTCGGCAACGCCTACCGCCAGGAGCTGATCGACGCCGCGCGCGGTGCGGGCGCCGGCGACAAGGAGTCGCTGTTCGCCGACCTCAACTCGCGCTGGGCCGCGGCCCGCGCCGACGTCGCCGAGTAGTCCCCGCGGGCGGCCGCCTCCCGCGGCCGCCCGCCCCCTCCCTCCGGAGCTCCACGGCTCCTGCACCCCCGAACGACGGAAGGATCGACCATGGCGATCACCGACGCTCCGCCCATCGAGGTCGGAGCGAGCAAGCGGATCCGGCCCCGCCGCCGGCAGCGCCTCACCGGCAGGCGCATCACCCCCTGGCTCTTCCTGGCGGTCCCGCTGGCGTTCCTGGTCGTGCTGACGTACATCCCGGTCGCGAACATGTTCTGGTACAGCGTCACCGACTGGGACGGCCTGGACCCCGACAAGACCTTCGTCGGCCTCGAGAACTACGTCGAGATCTTCACCCGGCCCGAGATCTTCCGCGTCTTCTTCGTCAGCCTGTTCTACCTCGTCGGCGCGATCGCGCAGCTCGGCCTCGCCCTCTTCTTCGCGACGCTGCTGAGCTTCCGCACCCGGTTCCGCAACTTCTTCAAGGGCGTCATCTTCTTCCCCTACCTGATCAACGGCGTCGCCATCGGGCTGATGTTCCTCTACTTCTTCCGTCCGGACGGCACGCTCGACGCGGTGCTCGGCGTCTTCGGCGTAAAGGACACCCCGCAGTGGCTCGGCGACCCCTCCGTCGTCAACGTGTCCCTCGCGGCCACCTCGGTCTGGCGCTACATGGGGCTGAACTTCGTGCTGTTCCTCGGTGCGATCCAGTCGGTCCCGGAGGAGCAGTACGAGGCGGCGGATCTCGACGGCGCGAGCGCGTTCGACAAGTTCCGCTACATCATCGTGCCGAGCATCCGGCGCATCCTCGGGCTGTCCTTCATCCTCGCGATCGCCGGGGCGCTCTCGGCCTTCGAGATGCCCTACATCATGACCGGCGGCGCGAACGGGTCCGAGACCTTCGTGATCCAGACCGTCGACACCGCCTTCCGCTACTCCAAGGTCGGCCTCGCGTCGGCGATGGCCGTGGTGCTGCTGGCGATCGTGCTGATCATCACGGCCGTGCAGCGGCGCGTGTTCCCCGACGAGAAGGCGAGCCAGGAATGACCAGCACCCAGCAGCGCCCCCCGGCGGTCACCGGTCTCCCGGTGACGCGGCAGGCGGCCGTGAAGGAGCGGCGCACCCGCCGGTCGGCGGGATCCGTCCTCGGCTCGATCGGGAAGTACGGCTCGCTGATCGTGGCCTGCCTCTTCGCTCTCGTGCCGATCGTCACGATCGTGATGCTCGCGTTCAAGACCTCGGCGGAGTACCGGGGCACCGGACCGCTCACGCCGCCCTCGAACTGGTTCAACCTCGAGAACTTCGCCATCGCCTTCACGCAGGGCGGGATGGTCACCGGGTTCCTCAACACCGGGATCATTCTCGTCGTCTCGATCGTGGGCACCGTGCTGATCGGCACGATGGCCGCCTACGCGATCGACCGGTTCCGCTTCCGCGGGCGGAGCCTGGTGACCGGGCTCTTCCTGCTCGCGACGCTGGTCCCCTCCGTCACGACGCAGGTGGCGACGTTCCAGGTGATCAACGCCCTCGACCTCTTCAACACCCGATGGTCGGCGATCCTGCTGTTCACGGGCACCGACATCGTCGCGATCTACATCTTCCTGCAGTTCATGCAGTCGATCCCGGTCTCGCTGGACGAGGCCGCGATGCTCGACGGAGCGAGCCGCTTCACCGTGTACTGGCGGATCGTGCTCCCGCTGCTGAAGCCCGCGATCGCGACCGTCGTGATCATCAAGGGCATCGCGGTCTACAACGAGTTCTACATCCCCTTCCTCTACATGCCCTCGCGCGACCTCGGCGTGATCTCGACCTCCCTCTTCCGCTTCATGGGCCCGTTCGGGGCCCAGTGGGAGGTCATCGCGGCGGGCACGATCCTGGTGATCGTGCCGACCCTCGTCGCCTTCCTCTTCCTCCAGCGCTTCATCTACAACGGACTGACCTCAGGAGCCACGAAGTGACCCACACCATCGACACCGACAGCCGGGCGACCACCGCGGCCACCCGCCGCCTGCACGAGGGCTGGAGCGTCCGCGCGACCCGCGGGCCCGTCCCCGCCGAGCTCGTCGCCGCCGTCGTCCCCGCGGTCGTGCCCGGCCTGGTGCACACCGACCTGCTCGCCGCGGGTCTGATCCCCGACCCCTATCTCGACCAGAACGAGAAGAAGGTCACCTGGATCGGCGAGACGGACTGGGAGTACTCCTCCTCGTTCGACTGGGCCCCCGACGGCCGCGACGTGCACGAGCTCGTCTTCGAGGGCCTGGACACGGTGGCCGTCGTCACGCTGAACGGGCGCGAGATCGCCCGCACCCGCAACCAGCACCGCACCTACCGGATCCGCGTCGACGAGGCTCTGCAGGAGGGGGCGAACGAGCTGGTCGTCGCCTTCGCCTCGCCCGTCGCCGAGGCCGACCGAGCGAGCCTCGAGATCGGCTACCGGCCGCACACCTACTCCCACCCCTTCAACGCCCTGCGGAAGGCCGCCTGCAACTTCGGCTGGGACTGGGGGCTGGACGCCGCCTCCGCCGGCATCTGGAAGCCGGTGACCCTCCATGCCTGGAGCGGTGCGCGCCTCGCCTCGGTGCGCCCCGTGGTCACGGTCGACGGGACGACCGGCCGCGTCGAGCTGCACGTGGGGCTCGACCGGGCCTCGGACGCCGAGGTGGAGGTGCGCGCCTCCGTCGCCGGCGCGGAGGCCGTGGCGAGCGTCCCCGGTGGCGAGCGCACCGCGGTCCTCCACCTCGAGGCGGCCGACGTGGCCCTCTGGTGGCCGCGGGGCTTCGGCGGGCAGCCGCTCCACGACCTCGAGGTCGCGCTCCTGCAGGGCGGAGCCGTCATCGACGAGCGCTGCCAGCGGATCGGCTTCCGGACCCTGGAGGTGCAGCTCGACCGCGACGACGAGGGCACCTCGTTCCGCTTCGTCGTCAACGGCGAGCCCGTCTGGATCCGCGGAGCCAACTGGATCCCGGACGACGCCTTCATCACCCGGGTCGACCGCGAGCGCCTCGCCCGCAGGATGGACCAGGCCGAGTCCGCGAACCTCAACCTCCTCCGCATCTGGGGCGGCGGCTACTTCGAGTCCGACGACTTCTACGACCTCTGCGACGAGCGCGGCATCCTCGTCTGGCAGGACTTCCTCTTCGCCTGCGCGGCCTACGCGGAGGAGGAGCCGCTCCGCAGCGAGGTCGAGGCGGAGGTCCGCGACAACGTCACGCGGATCATGCCGCACCCGAGCCTCGCGCTCTGGAACGGCAACAACGAGAACATCTGGGGCTTCGAGGAGTGGGGCTGGGAGAAGCGCCTCCAGGGCCGCACTTGGGGCCTGGGCTACTACCTCGATCTGCTCCCGCGCCTGGTCGCCGAGCTCGACCCGGCGCGCTCGTACACGCCCGGGAGCCCTTGGTCGGGCGACCCGCAGATCTTCGCGAACGACCTCGACCACGGCTCCGTGCACCTCTGGGAGCTGTGGAACCGCGTCGACTACCCCGCCTACCGGGACGCCCACGCGCGATTCGTCGCCGAGTTCGGCTGGCAGGGGCCGGCGTCGTGGTCGACCATCCAGCGCTCGATCTCGGACTCGCCGCTGACTCCCGAGTCGCCCGGGATGATCCACCACCAGAAGGCGACCGACGGCAACGACAAGCTGACCGACGGTCTCGTCGCTCACCTCCCGCTGCCCGACGACACGGAGGACTGGCACTGGGCGATGTCGCTCAACCAGGCGCTCGCGGTGACGCTCGCGATCGAGCACCAGCGCTCCGAGAGCCCGCGCTGCATGGGCTCGATCGTCTGGCAGCTCAACGACTGCTGGCCGGTCACCTCGTGGGCCGCGGTGGACGGCGACGGCACCGCCAAGCCGCTCCTCTACGCGCTCAAGCACGTCTTCGAGGACCGTCTGCTCACCGTGCAGCCGCGCGGGGAGGGGCTCGCCGTGGTCGCCGTGGGCGACTCCCCCGAGGAGTGGGCCGGCGAGTGCGTCGTGCGCCGCCTGGCGTTCGACGGGACGGTGCTGGCGGAGGAGCGGCAGGAGCTCGCGGTCGGGGCGCGCTCGGTGCGCACCCTGCCGATCGGGTCCGGCGTGGCGACGCCCGAGGACGCCGCCGCCGAGCTGCTCGTCGTCGACTTCGCCGGGACGCGCGCGTTCTGGTTCTTCGCCGAGTACCGCGACTCCGCCCTGGAGGCCGCGCGCCTGCGCACGAGCGCCGCCCCCGTCGAGGGCGGAGTGCAGGTGACCGTCACCGCCGAGAACCTCGTGCGCGACGTCACCCTCCTGGTCGACAAGGTGGACCCGTCCGCCGTCGTCGACGACCAGCTGGTCACGCTGCTGCCGGGCGAGAGCGTCGTCTTCACGGTGCGCGGCTCCGGTCTCGACACCGAGGCGCTGGTGTCGCCGAGCGTGCTGCGCACGGCCAACCAGCTCGTCGCCGACTGGGCCTGATCCGCGGTGAGCACGCAGCCCGCCCTGGCCGTCGACGTCGGCGGCACGAAGATCGAGACCGCCCTCGTCGACGCCGGGGGCGGGCTCGTGCCCGGCACGCGGCACCGGCGCGCGACCGGCCCCGCCCTGACTCCTGAGGAGTTCGAGCGGGGGCTCGCGGAGTGCGTCGCCGCCTCGACGGCCGGGGCGGACGTCGTCGGCGTCGGCGCCGGATCCGCGGGGCCGATCGACCTCGACGGCGGCCGGATCCGACCGAAGAACCTCCCGCTGCTCCACGGCGTCCCGCTCCGGGAGGCGCTCGAGCGGCTCGTGCCCGGTCGGCCGGTCGAGCTGCGCCTCGACGGGACCTGCATCGCCCTCGCCGAGCACTGGTACGGGGCCAACCGGGGCGCCGTCTCCTCGGTGAGCCTCGTCGTGTCGACCGGGATCGGCGGCGGGATCGTCCTCGACGGCCGGGTGCTGGCGGGCCGCTCCGGCAACGCCGGCCACCTGGGCCAGGTGCACGTCGCCGACGCCGACCCCGAGGAGGGGAGCGACGGGACGCTCGAGAGCATCGCCTCCGGACCGAGCACCGTCGCCTGGGCCCGGCGCCGGGGCTTCGCCGGGAGCACCGGGGAGGAGCTCGGGCGCGCGGCCGCGGACGGCGACGCCGTGGCCCTGTCCGCGGTCCGCCGCTCCGCCGAGGCCGTCGGCACGGCGATCGCGGGCGCGGCGACCCTGCTCGACGTGCACGACTTCGCCGTCGGCGGCGGTTTCGCGGGCGTGACCCGCGACTACCTCCACCTCGTGCAGGCGAGCGCCCGGGAGCACGCTGTCCTGGACTACGCCCGCGGTCTCGACGTCCGCCCGTCCGGGCTCGGCGGGGAGGGGCCTCTGATCGGCGCGGCCGCCCTGATCCTCCGATCGACGGCGGCGGCGCGCGAGCCCGCCCTCGTGCCGTGAGCGGCATCTCCTCCGAGCATCCGCTCCGCTCGGCCCTGCGCCCGTCGCGGCACCGGGTCGTCGGGGCGGCGCTCGCCTACGTCGTCAAGGACAGCCCGCTGTGGATCCTGCCGCTCGTCACCGCCGCCGTGGTCGACGCCCTCGTCGACGGCCGGTCGCCATCGGCGCTCGTCGTGCCGGCCGCGGCCGCCGCGGCGACGATCCTCGCGAACATCGGGGCGAACGCGGTCTACGTGCGGCTCTCCTCGTCCGCCGTCCGCGCGCTGGGCCTGCGGCTGCGGGAGGCGCTCGCCGAGCGGCTGCAGAGCCTCTCGCTCGACTACCACTCGCGAGGCAGCGCCTCCATCGCCCAGACGAAGGTGGTGCGCGACGTCGAGAACCTCGAGCTGATGCTGCAGCAGGCCTTCGGGCCGGTGCTGACAGCGCTGGTGGTGCTCGTCGGAGCCGGAGTGGCGACGGGCACGAGGGTGCCGCAGTTCCTGCTGGTGTTCGCGCTGACCGTCCCGCTCGCGGCCGCACTCGTGCTCTGGCTCCGTCGGCGGACAGCGGCCGGCAACGAGGCGTTCCGGCGCCACGTCGAGACGATGTCCGGCACCGTCGGCGAGATGTCCGCGCTCCTCGAGGTCACCCGCGCCCACGGCCTCGAGAAGGTCTCGGTCCAGCGGGTGGTGGAGGCCGCCCGCCGCGTCGAGCGGGCGGGCGTCGCCCTCGACCGCCTGAACGGGCGCTTCGGGGCGCTGTCGTGGAGCAGCTACCAGCTCATCACGCTCGGCTCGCTCTTCGGCGCAGCCGTCATCGCGATGACGGGCGTCCTGCCGGTGACGGTCGGCGAGGTCGTGCTGCTGAGCTCGTACTTCGCGCTGCTCACCGGGACGATCACGGCGGCGTTCCAGACTGCTCCGCTGGTCACCCGCGGCCTCGAGTCGCGCCGCTCGATCGCCGAGGTCCTGGCGGACCCCGACGTGGAGCACAACGAGGGCGAGCCGGTCGTCGACGCCCTCGCCGGAGGAGTCGAGCTCGACCGGGTGAGCGTCGACTACGGCGACCGGCGCGTGCTGCACGACGTGTCGCTCCGGATCGCCCCGGGGGAGACCGTGGCCTTCGTCGGTCCCTCCGGCTCGGGGAAGTCGACGCTGACCCGGGTGGTCCTCGGATTCGTCCGCCCCTCGCAGGGCCGAGTACTGCTCGACGGCCGTGACATCGCCGCCCTCGACATGCGCACGGCCCGCCGCTTCGTCTCGGTCGTGCCGCAGGAGTCGGTGCTCTTCCGCGGCAGCATCCGCGACAACGTGCTCTACGGGACAGGGGACGCCGACGACCACCGGCTCGAGGCGGCGCTGCGGGCGGCGAACGCGGAGTTCGTCCTCGAGCTGCCCGACGGCTGGGACACGGTCGTAGGGGAGCGGGGCGCCCTGCTGTCGGGAGGCCAGCGCCAGCGCCTGGCGATCGCGCGGGCCCTGATCCGCGACCCCCGTCTGCTCGTGCTCGACGAGGCGACCGCCGCACTCGATCCGCGCACCGAGCGCGAGGTCCGGCTCGCCCTCGACCGGCTGCGCGAGGGGCGCACGACGCTGATCGTCGCCCACCGCCTGAGCACCGTCCGCACGGCCGACCGGATCGTGGTGCTCAGCGAGGGGCGCGTCGTGGAGCAGGGGACGCACGATGAGCTGCTCGCGACGGGCGGCGCGTACGCCGCGCTGCACGCGACGGCCTGAGCGGGCCGCCGCCGCGTCGATCCGTCGTCCGCGGCCCGTGCCCGCCGCCGGGACGGGCCGCTGCTGACGGATCGATCGCGGGTGCGGCCCAGCGGGACCATCGTTAGCGTGGAGGTCCGCGCCGATCGCCGGCGCCGAGGGGAGCCCCATGGACCAGACCGTCGAGATCGACGCCCGGGCGGAGGCCCTGCGCGCCGACCCCGAGAGCTTCGCCGCGATGGACGCGCTCTGGCGCAGCGTCTACGCCCTGCCGATGTGGTGCTTCATCGCGCGGGGGCCGGACGACGCGCCCACCCCCTTCGTCGGCGGCCTGGAGTCGGGGCCGATGGTCTTCGCCTTCACCACGGGGGAGCGCGCCCGCGCCGGGGCGCTGCACGCCGGCCTCTCCGACGAGGACGCGTCGCGCGTGCTGAAGGTGCCGATGCCGGCCGCGCTCGAGTGGATCGCGGCGATGGGATCCTCCGGAGTCGCGGGAGTGGTCTTCGACCTGCCCCGCTTCGGGTACTTCGCGCCCCTCCAGAACCTGCTGCCGATGCGCGACTTCATGGCGGCGAACCCGCCGGCCTGAGCCCTGCCCCGTCGAGACCAGCGGATCCGCCGATACCAGCTGTTCCGCTGGTTGTCGCCGCCCCGAACTGGTCACTGGACGACACCCGAGGATGGTGGGCCGGAGGCGCGCCCGTCCTCCGAGGACGAGGCCGGGAGACGCCGAGGGGGAAGCTGCACTACGACGGATCGGTCGAGATCGACGTCGAGGACCGGGTGCTCGCCCACCTGCAGATCGTCCTCACCGCGAAGCTGCGCCGGGGGGAGTCGTGCCTGCTCACCTGGCGCGACGAGAACGGGATGAGCGACGGCCGCAGCGCGATCTGGCTGCACCCCTCGCACACGCTCCGCTACACCTACGCCGGCGGCCGCATGCCCCGCATCAACCCCGCCTGGATCTCGGCGCTCACCGATCTCGCGAACTCCGCCGGCGGCCTCCGCTTCGTCCCCGAGCCGCCGGAGCCCGTGCATCCCCCCGGCGGGAGCGCTCGCCGGTGACCGGCGTCCGGCCCCGTTCCCGGCCTCGGGCTCAGCAGCCGGAGTCGGCGGCGTCCGCGTCGAGCGCCGCCGCGGTGCCGAGCGCGATCAGCGACTGATCCGTCGCGACCGCGACCCTCGGGAAGCCGAGCGCTCGCAGCAGCCCGGCGCGCTCGCGGTCGCCCGCGTAGGCCCCGGCGCCCTTGCCCGCGCGCCGGGCCGCCGCGGCGATCCTCGGCAGCGGGTCGTCCGGACCGTCGGCGGCGAGAAGGTCGGACAGGTCCCGTCCGAGGCCGATCGCGAGGTCGAACGGGCCGACGAAGACTCCGCTCACGCCCGGCACCGCGAGGATCCGATCGACGGCGTCGAGGCCGGCCTGCGTCTCGATCATGACCCAGAGCGCGGTGCGCGCCTCGGCGGCCGACGGGGGAGCGGCGCCCCAGAGATCGGACATCGGCCCCCAGCTGCGGCGGCCGAGCGGCGGGTAGTGCGCGGCGCGGACGGCCGCGAGCGCCTCCTCGACCGTCTCGATCATCGGGACGACCACGACGTCCGCTCCGGCGTCGAGCGCCCTGCCGATCAGCGCGTCGGAGAGCCCGGCGACCCGGACGCCGACGGGCGGCCTCCCGCTCACGGCGCCGAGCGCGCGAAGGGAGGCGAGGACCGCGGCGTCGTCGAACGCGCCGTGCTGCGCGTCCAGGCACAGCCACGCGGGCCCGCCGCGAGCGATCTGCGCGACCGTCAGCGGCTCCCCGAGCCGGCACCACACCCCGTCGGCCCGACCGTCTCCGAGAACCCGTTCCGCATCCACGGGTCCGATCCTCGCGCACGGAGCGTCGCCTAGGCGAGGACCGCCAGCGCCGTCGACAGGATCCCGAGGACGGCGCCCGCCCCGAGCAGGATCAGGCCGGTCAGGCGCAGCGCCCGCACCGCGTCGCTCCACCGGTGCAGGCGGATGCGGTGCGGATCCTCCTCGCGGTAGTGCACCTCCCGCTGGTCCGACCGTGTCGGCGTCAGCGGGTCCCCGGCGGACAGCGGACGCGATCGCACCTCGCCGGCCCGGGTCACCCAGTGCAGCGCGAGGGGCGGACCCTCCTCGAGGTAGGCGGTCGTCGTCAGCCAGCGTCCGTCGATCAGCGCCGCGACGAACGCGGCGAGCAGGAACAGCACGCCGAGGGGGAGGGTGACCAGCGAGAGGGCCTCGGAGATCGTCTCCAGCATGCAGCGTCCCTCCGACCGGATCCGGTGCTGAGCGTACCGAGTCGGCGGCCGGCGCGTCCGCAGTGGGACGCGCCCCGCCGCCGAGCCCGCGGGCCTCAGCCCCAGGCGACCTCGAGGTCGACGACGAACGTCACTCCGAAGCGGTCGCGCAGCATCCCGTAGAGGGGCGACCAGGCCGCCGGGGCCAGGGGCACGACGACCGCCGCCCCCTCCGAGAGGCCGTCCCAGAGGCGGTGCAGCTCGTCGGCGTCGGAGCCGCGCAGCGACACGAACACCGGGATCGTGCCCGGGTCGTAAGCCGTGTGCGCGGGGACGTCGTACGCCATGACGCGGAAGCCGGCCTCGGAGACGACCTGGCCCCACATCAGCTGGTCGGCCTCGTCGGGCGAGGTGACAGCGTTCGCGTCCGCGTAGGACATCGCGTCGACCCGGCCTCCCGTGACCGAGGCGTAGAACTCCAGCGCCTCGCGGGCCTGTCCGCGGAAGTTGAGGTGGGTCGTCGTGGTGATGCTCATGGTGCGCTCCTCGCAGTCGTGCCGGGTCGATCACCCGGTGCCCCGACGCTCCCAGGAGAAGAGGACGGTGACGGTCCTCTTCTCGGAATACCCTCGGGACGTGCCCACGACGACCGAGCGGCTCCTCCTGCTCCTCTCCCTCCTGCAGACCCGCCGCGACTGGCCGGGCGGAGTGCTCGCGGAGCGCCTGGGGATCGCGCCGCGGACGGTGCGTCGCGACGTCGACCGACTCCGCACGATGGGCTACCGGATCGACGCGGCGAAGGGCCCCGACGGCGGGTACCGGCTCGAGGCCGGCGCCGAGCTCCCGCCGCTGCTCTTCGACGACGAGCAGGTGCTCGCCCTCACCGCCGCCCTGCGCGCGCCGGTCGCGGGGCTCGAGGAGGCGTCGGCCCGTGCGCTGGCGACGGTGCGGCAGGTCCTGCCCGCCCGGCTCCGGCCCCGAGCTGATGCGCTGCGCTTCACGGTCGCGGCGGCGCCGGCCCCCGCGGTCCCTCCGGAGCGGCTGGTCGCGGTCGCGGCGGCCGTCCGGGCCTCGGAGGTGCTCCGCTTCGCGTACGCGGAGGCGGTGCGCCGCGTCGAGCCCCACCACCTGGTCGCGCGTCAGGGCCGCTGGTACCTCATCGGCTTCGACCTCGACCGCGACGACTGGCGGGTGTTCCGCGTCGACCGGCTCGAGCCGCGCTCACCCCGCGGTGCCCGCTTCCGCCGCCGGGCGCTGCCGGTCCGGAGTCCCGCCGAGTTCCTGGAGGCGCGGTTCCGCGGCGGAGCGCCCGGGGAGGGGTGGCCGTGCCGCGGCTCGGTGGTGCTCGAGGCGCCCGCCGCCGAGGTCCTGCCCTACGCGGGCGACGGGGAGGTGGAGGACCTCGGCGACGCGGGCTGCCGACTCGCCCTCGGCGCCTGGTCGTGGGAGGCGCTCGCCGCGTCGTTCGGCCGGTTCGACGCTCCGATGGCGGGGGCCGAGCCGCCCGAGCTGGCCGCCGCGTTCCGCGTGCTCGCGGAGCGGTACGCCGCGGCGGGAGCCTGACAGGACCGCGGCGGCCGTCCGGCGCCGCTACTTCACCGAGTACCGGGCGCTCCCCGTGCTGCCGTCCGCCGTCGTGACCGTCAGCGTCCAGCAGGTGCCCCGCTTCGCGGGCACCGTCCACGCCTTCACGTAGCGGTTCGTCGCGGTGTCGTAGCGGAGGCGTCCGGTCAGGGTGGTCGTCGGCGCTCCGGTGAGGACGGCGCCGGCGGTGCAGGAGGTCTGCCTCTGCGTGACGCTGCGCACGTCGGCGAGGGCGGAGTGGCGGAACGTTCCCGCGGAGGACGTCGAGGTCACCTGGAACGTCATGCCGGTCGCGGCTCCGGCGGCCACGCTCTTCACCGAGGTGCTGAGCCCGCCGATCGTCCACGGGGTCACGGTGTAGGACGCGGTGAGGGTCGAGACGTTGCCCGCCCGGTCGGTCGCGGTCGCCCGGTACACGTGCGGACCGACGGAGCGGCCGCCGCCCGTGATCACGCAGGCGCCGGTGAGGCCCGAGAGCGCGTCGTCCGCGAGGCAGCGCGCCTCCGGGAGCACCGTGCCGTACGGGTAGGACCCCTCGGGCCTCGACGTGAACGAGAGCTGCGGCTTCGTGGTGTCGATGGCGATGCCGCTGCGGGTCGTCGTGGCGCGGTTGCCCGCGTTGTCGACGGCGGTGCCGGTGACGCTCTGGCCGGGGCCCTCGCGCAGGATCCGCGCGGGGGTGCAGCTGCGGATCCCGGAGCCGCTGCCGTCGGCGCAGGAGAAGCCGACGGAGACGGGGGAGCGGAACCAGCCCGCGGCGTTCGGAGCCGCCGGCGCGGTCGTCGCGGTGATGGTGGGGACGCCGGTGTCGACGATCCGGTAGGTCGCCGCGGCGGTCGTGGTCAGTCCTCCGGGGTCGGTCCAGGTGCAGGTCGCCGTGCGGGTGCCGAGGCCGTTCACGAGCGTGCCGGTGACGACGGCCTCCTCGCTGAACGTTCCGCTCTCCGCATCCGTGATCGCGCAGGCGGCCCTCGGCTCCGAGCCCTTCTCGTAGGAGGCGCCGTCGGTGGCGGAGGCGACCGTCACGACGGGCGGGGTGTTCGCGGGGACCACGGTGACCGTGTGCGGCACGCCGGCCGTGGTGCCGTACGCGTTCCGCGCGCTCACCGTGAAGGTGGAGTCGCCTGCGGTGGTCGGCCTGCCCGAGACGACGCCCTCCGGCGAGAGGGCCACCCCCGCGGGAAGGGCGCCGGACGAGACTTCGAAGGTCGCGGCCGGGCCGGACGCCGTGAAGGTCGCGGAGTAGCGGGTCCCGGTCTTGACGAGCGTCTCGGCGGTGTCGGCGGTGAGGGTCGGCAGCGGGCCGATCGCGAAGGCGTGGTTGAAGCCGACCGCGATGCCGGTGGCGCCGGTGATCCCGGCCGGGACGTCCAGCTCCGTGTCGCCGTCGGGGTGCAGGGAGACGACGGTGCCGTCGGACGTCAGCAGGACGCTGAAGCCGATGCCGGCGGCGATCGCGGTGATGCCGCCGAGATCGGCGGGGACCCGCGGCAAGCCGGAGTCGGCGGGGTCGCCCCAGGTGACGACGGTGCCGTCCCGCTTCAGGGCGAGGCTGTGGGAGTAGCTGACCGAGACGGCGACGACGTCGCGGAGGCCTGCCGGGGCGGTGTACGCGCCCCTGTCGTCGCCGCCCCACGCCACGACCGTCCCGTCGGCGCGCAGCGCGAGGCTGTTCCAGCCGCCCGCGGCGATCGCGACCACTCCGGAGAGACCCGCCGGCACGTCGGTCGCTCCGAACTGATCGGAGCCCCAGGCCGCCACGGTCCCGTCGCCCCGCAGAGCGAGGGTGTGGTAGCTGCCCGCGGCGACGGCGGTCACGCCGCCGAGTCCGGCCGGGACGTCGGTCTGGCCCTGACGGTCGTCGCCCCACGCGACGACCGTCCCCTCCATCGTGAGGGCGATGCTGTGGAGGTACCCGGTCGAGATCGCCGTCACCTCGCGGAGCCCGGCCGGCACGTCCCGCTCGCCCTCCAGATCCGCTCCCCAGGCCTCGACGGTGCCGTCGGTGTGGAGCGCGAGGGTGTGGCTGTAGCTGCTCGCGACGTCCGTGAGGTCGGACATGCCCGCCGGCACGTCCCACTCCCCGTTGAGGTAGCGCCCCCAGGCGGCGACGCCGTTGGCGAGGTGGTCGTTCCCGACCGGCACCGGGTCCGGCTCGGCGGAGGCGAGGGGGGCCGCAGTGCCGGCGAGCAGCGCGACGGTCGCGGTCAGAGCGAGCAGAGTGCGGCGCAGACCCGCGGCGGTGCGGGCGGGGCGCGGAGAAGCGGGGTCGGTCACGGGCTCACGCTAGGGGTCCGCTCTCGTCCACGGCGGGGGCGGGGGCGCCCTGTAGCGGACATGTCCTCTAGAGGGCGGAGCGCCGCTTCTCCAGGGCGGAGCCCGCGCCCTCCAGGGCGGAGCCTGGCCCCTCGGGGCCCGCGGCGGAAGGGCTTGCCCGGATCCGCGGCGGGCGATTGGCTGGAGGGCAGGAGAGAGAGGTGTCACCATGACGCAGACCTTCCCCGCCTGGTTGCGGGATCAGCAGAAGAGGGACGACGAGGTCGGCCGCTTCGCGCAGGCCTTCGGCGGTCGCGACGACCTGCCCGAGCACGGCGGCCGCGCGATCTACGACGGCTACTTCGCCAGCGAGCCCGAGTCGGCGCAGGCCGATCTGGACCGCGCCTGGATGGAGTTCGAGGCGCACCCCGAGCCGTCCGCCACGTCCGACGAGCCGGAGGGACTCCGATGAGCGACCAGACCCCGAGCCCCGTCGAGGACCCGGACGACCAGTCCGACAAGCCGTCGCAGGCCGAGGGCGAGGACGAGCGCGACACCCCGCACGAGGTCCTGCCCGCCGAGGGCAAGCCCTCGAAGGCCGAGGGCTGAGCCGACGCACTGAGCCGACGCACTCCCCGGAGGGGCGCATCCTGCAGAGGGTGCGCCCCTCCGTCGCGTCAGCGCCCGGTGACCGCCAGCAGCTCGTGCGCCGCGGCGCTGTCCGGGTAGCGGGAGAGCACGCGCTCCAGATCGCGCCGAGCCGGAGCCGTGCGCCCGTCCGAGAGGAGCGTGCTCGCGCGCTCGAGCAGCGCCTCCGCCCGCAGCTCCACGGGACGCGCGCTGGTGACGGTCGGGCGCACCACGCGGTCGAACGCCTCGAGGGCGCCCTCGATCAGGCCGAGCTCGCGGAGAGCGACGCCGCGGCGGATGAGCACCGCGGCGGAGGCGGCGTCCACGTTGTCGACGGGCGCCGAGAACTCGGCCACGTCGCTCCAGCGTCGGCGGGCGGAGTAGAGGGAGGCGAGCGTCGACGCCGCGAGGGTCGACGGCTCCAGGGTCTCGACCGCCACGACCGCCGCGGCCGGATCCGTGGGTGCCGCCAGCTCCGCGTAGAGCAGGCGCAGCGCCGGGGCGTCGAGCGGCACCTCCACGTCGAGGCCGCCGCTCAGCGGCAGGCGGACGGTCAGCGCGATCCCGTAGCGGCGGAGGAAGGAGTCGGCCGACGGGTCGTAGCGGATGCGCACCAGCCAGCCGGTGAGCCGCAGAGCGCGATCGTCGTCCGCGGAGTGCAGGGCGTCGCGGACGAGCTCGACGACGGCCGCGAGGCGCGAGCCCTCGGGGGAGCCGGTGGTCGCCTCGTGCAGGTCCTCCGCCGGCGCCCCGGCGCGCACGAGCCGGAGCAGGGGCGCCTCCCACGCCGGAGCGAGGGCGGAAGGGCGCACGAGACCCGGCCCGCCGGGCATGCTGAGCCAGCCGGACAGCCGGGAGCGGTGGTCCTCGAGGGAGAGCGGTTCGCCGGCCGCCCGGAGCCGGGGGCGCACGAGGGCACGGAGCTCACCGCTCCGCCGGAAGCCGACTGCCACGGCCGATCCCCCTCCGCGTGCGACGGCGGCTGAGGACCGTCGATCCGCCGAGTCTACGGCGTCGCGCCCCGCCGTCACCCCCGAACGGGGAGCGACGCGCTGGCGGCGATCCCCCGCCTCCCGTCGTCGCCCCCCGGCGCTGTCAGGCGCCGATCGAGCCCGCCGTGCGCAGCGGCATCACGTCGGGCTTCTCGGCGGTGCTCGCGATCGTCACGACCGCCTTCTCCTCGTTCGAGCGGAGCACGGCGTCCATGATCTCGAGCACGTGCAGGGCCACGCGGCCGGAGGCGCGGTGAGGGCGGTCCTCCGCGATCGCCTCTGCGAGGTCGGCCAGTCCCACTCCGCGACCGGTGTCGATCACGCCGGCGGAGTCGGGGACGACCCGCCAGTCCTCGTCGCGGACGGCGACCTCGACCGGGTCCGAGAACATGTTCGGATCCGGGACCGAGATGGTGCCCTCGGTGCCGTAGACCTCGAACTTCGGGGCCCGGCTGCGCCAGACCTCGAAGCTCACGGTGACGGTGGTGGCGACTCCGCTCGCGTGCTCGAGCAGCGCGGTGATGTGCGTGTCGATCGTCACCTCGATCGGCGTGCCCGCCTTCGGCCCGGTCTCGATCGTGCGCGGGCGGTCGGAGCGGGTGGCCAGGCCCGTGACGCGGACGACCGGCCCGAAGAAGTGCACGAGCGCCGTCAGGTAGTACGGGCCCATGTCCAGCAGCGGGCCGCCGCCGGGCTGGTAGTAGAACTCGGGCGCCGGGTGCCAGCGCTCGTGGCCGGGCGCGGCCCAGTGCACCTGCGCGGCGATCGGGGTGCCGATCGCTCCGGAGTCGAGGGTGAGGCGCGCGGTCTGCACGCCGGTCCCGAGCACCGTGTCCGGGGCGCTCGCGAAGCGCAGGCCCAGCTCGTCCGCGAGGTCGAGCATCGGCGCGGCCTCGGCCGGGTTCAGCCCGAGCGGCTTCTCGGCGAAGACGTGCTTGCCCGCCTTCAAGGCGCGGGTGCCGATCTCGACGTGCGCCGCCGGGATGGTGAGGTTCAGCACCGCATCGATCTCCGGGTCGTCGATCAGCGCGTCGACGGTGAGGGCGCGGACGCCCTGCTCGTCGGCGACCTGCTGCGCCCGCTCCTGGTTCAGGTCGGCGACCGCGACGAGGCGGAGGCCGGGGAAGGTCGGGAGGTTCGCGAGGTACTGCTCGCTGATCTTCCCGACGCCGATGATGCCGACTCTCAGCGGGACGCCCACAGCATTCCCCTCTCGATGATCGTGCGGACGTTGTCGTCCTGGAGGATCTCGACGCGGTGGCCCGGCGTCGAGACGAAGATGCGGCCCTCGCCCCAGAGGCGTGTCCAGATCGCGGGGGAGGTGATGGGGCGCTTCCACGGGTCCCACGGGCGGACGGCCTGCGTGGTCGTGGCGAGCACGTCGTTGTAGTCGTCGTGCAGCACCCAGTACTGCTCCGTGACCAGCTCGAAGTCGGAGATGCCCTGCGTGATCGGGTGGTCGGCGGCGAGGGCCGTCATCTCGATCGTGTGCGGCATGTAGTTGTCCGACTGCTGGCCGGTGCGCTCGTCCGGGTGCTTGCCGGGGTGCGAGGCGAACTGGCCGCCGATCAGCTGCAGGTAGTCGGAGTTGTCGCGGTAGGAGTCGGCGATCCCGCCGTGCCAGCCGGCGAGGCCCGTGCCGCGCTCGACCGCCGCGCGGAGGCCCAGGAACTCCTCCCACTGGATGGAGGTCATCGTGTTCGACTGCACGATCAGGTCGACCGTCCGCATGTAGGCCTCGTCGGCGTACACGGCGGTCGACTCCTCGACGCGCACGTCGTAGCCGTTGTCGCGGAGGAACGGCAGGAACAGCTCGGTCGCCTCGACCGGTTGGTGGCCGTCCCAGCCCCCTCGGACGACGAGGGCCGTCTTGCCGGGAGTGGTCGGGGAGTGGTCGGTCATCGTCGTCCTCACGTGCGGGCGGATCGCTCCGCGGTTCGTCATCGAACAGGACTTGCGCAACTTCTGCGCGGGAGCCCCGGCGTCCGACCATCATGCACCGCGGTTCCCGGCGGGAGCAAGCCGTCCGCGCGCCGGTCCAGTTGCGAAAGTCGGTATCCGCTACGGTGAGCACATGCCCGACCACGACGACGTCTCCGGAGCGACCACCCGCCCGACCATGGCGCTCATCGCCGAGCGCGCCGGGACGAGCGTCCCCACCGTCTCGAAGGTGCTCAACGGCGGCACCGACGTCTCGGAGGCGACCCGTCTGCGCGTGATGGAGGCGGCGCACGCGCTCGGCTACCGCCGCCGTCCGCGCCTGCGCCCGCCGGTGGAGGATCCGCACTCCGCCCAGATCGTCGACGTCGTCGTCGGCCACATCGGCGGCACGTGGATCGGCCCGGTCCTCGAGGGCATCGAGGCCGAGGCCTCCGCCGCCGGGGTCGACCTGGTGCTCACCCGCGCCCGCGACGACGGCGCCTGGATCAGCCGCCTCCTCCGCCGCCCCTCGCTCGGCGCCATCGTGGTGCTGGTCAACGTCTCGGCCGCGCAGCTGCACCTGCTGACCACCGCCGAGCTGCCCGTCGTCGTCGTCGACCCCAGCACGCGGCCGCCGGCCGACGTCGCGAGCGTCGGCGCGACCAACTGGGACGGGGGCCGCATGGCCGCCGAGCACCTCCTCGACGCCGGCCACACCCGCTTCGGCGTCCTCGGCGGCACCCGCACCCAGCTCTACAGCAGCGCCCGGATCGACGGCTTCACCACCGCGCTCCGCGCCGCCGGGGTCGAGGATCCGCGGGTCGCCTACTGCGACTGGGACCGCGAGCTGGCCCGCGAGGCCGCCGGGCTGATGCTCGCCGAGCCCGACGCGCCGTCTGCCTTCTTCGCCTGCTCCGACGTGATGGCGCTCGGCGTCTACGAGGCCGCCGACGACGCCGGCCTCCGCATCCCCCGCGACCTCAGCGTCATCGGCTTCGACGACGTCGAGGAGTCGGCCTGGGCGACCCCGCCGATGACCACGATCCAGCAGCCCATCGGCGAGATGGGCGCCATCGCCTTCCGGATGCTGCACCAGGCGCACCGGTCGGCGACCCCGCTCGCCTCGGGAGCCTCGGCCACCCGCATGGAGCTGGAGACGCGGCTGATCCGCCGCGCCTCCGTCGCACCCGTGCGCGTCTAGCCCGCCCTCCGCGGGATCGATGCGTCACGATCGGCCCCTCTCCCGCGCCCGTGACGACCGTTCGTGACGCATCGACCCCGGCGGGCGCCGCGGTCGGTGGCGACCCGGGTCGCACCGCCTATGCTGCCCGGATGCGCAGCGCGACCGGGGGGATGGTGGTCGCGTCGTTCGTCTCGCGGATCCTCGGGTTCGTCCGGCTGGCGCTCCTGATCGTGGCGGTCGGCGGCACGAGCGCGTCGGTCGGCGGGCAGGTGTTCGAGGTCGCGAACTCCGCGCCCACCTACCTGTACGGGCTCATCGCGGGCGGGGTGCTCGGCGCGGTGCTCGTGCCGCAGATGGTCCGGGCGCGGGCCGACGGACCGGAGGGCGTGCGGACCCTCGAGCGGCTGCTCACCGTGTGCCTCGGCGGAGCGGCGCTCCTCACGGCCGCCTGCACGCTCGCGGCGCCGCTGATCGTCGGGCTCTACGCCGGGGGCTGGTCGGCCGACTGGGCTCTGCTCGCCACCCAGATGGCCTACTGGTGCCTGCCGCAGATCTTCTTCTACATCGTCTTCGCCGTCTTCTCGCAGCTGCTCAACTCCGCCGAGAAGTACGGGCCGGGCGCGTGGGCGCCCGCCTGCGCGAACGTGATCTCGGTGCTCGGGATCGCGGTGTTCCTCCTGATCCACCCCGAGGCGGCGTCGACACCCGCCGACGAGTGGACGCCGGAGATGGTGGCGCTCCTGTGCGGCACTGCCACTGCGGCGATCGTGGTGCAGGGGGTGATCGCGGTCGCGTTCTCGCGGTCCGTCGGCGTCCGCCTGCGGCCGCGCTTCGGCGTCGCCGGGCTCGGCGGAGTGTCGCGGGACGCGGTCTGGGTGTTCCTCGGCGCCCTCGTCGCAGAGGTGTCGTACATCGTCGTCTCGAACGCGGCGACGGCGGCCGGCCAGGCCATGAACCGCGCCGGCGTCGACGGGCCGAGCCTCAACTCCTTCTCGAGCGCGCAGCTGCTGCTCCTGCTGCCGCACGGCATCCTGGTCGTCTCCGTCGCCACGGCGATGTTCACGCCGCTCAGCCGGGACCTGCACCGCGGCGATCGGGCGGCCGCGGCGGTGAACCTCCGACGGACCGAGGACGCGGTGCTCGCCGTCACTCTGCTCGCGACGCTCCTGTTCGTCGCGGCGGCGCCACTGCTCACGCAGCTCGTCTTCGGCACACCGGTGATCGGCGGAGTCCTGCAGCTGCTCGCCCTGAGTCTGGTCGGCTTCAGCCAGACCTACGTTCTCAACCGGGCGATGTTCGCGCTGGGTCGGGCCCGCGACTCGCTGGCGACCCAGGTCGTCTCGGCCGTCGGCGTCGCGGCGGGGGCGCTCGTCGGCGGGCTCCTCCTGCCTGCCGAACTCGTCGTGCCGGCGATCGCGGGCGGCACCGCCCTCGGGACCACGGCCGCGTGGGCCCTCGCCCACTGGCTGGTCCGGCGCCGGATCGGCGTCGTGCCGCAGCCGACCCGGGACCGCCGCGCCGCTCTCGTCGCGGCGCTGGTCGCAGCCTGCGCGTCGGTGCCGCTCGGCCTGCTGCTCGCCGTGCCCGCCGACCGCCTCGCGGCCGGCGCCGTGCTGCTGCCGGTCGGACTCGCGATCACCGCCCTGTTCGTGGTCGTGCACCGGGTCGTCGGCGGGCGCTGGCTCTGGTCGCTGGTGCTCGCGCCGCTCTGAGGGGCTGCGCGTGCGGTCCCGCAGCCCCGACCCTCAGTGCCCCGCGCCGAGATTCCCGGCGAGGCGGCCGTGCATCCGGGTGGAGGCGTCGTTCATGCCCGCGATCACGGCGCGGGTGCCGTGGCGCTCGTACTTGGTCGTGACGGCGTCCAGCGCGGCGACGGTCGAGGCGTCCCAGATGTGGGAGCCGGAGAGGTCGATCACGACGTGCGCAGGGTCCTCCGCGTACGAGAACTGCGTGGTGAGGTCGTTGCTGGAGGCGAAGAACAGCTCGCCGGTGACCGTGTAGTGGGCCGTCGATCCGTCGGCCGAGAGGGTGCGCTCGACGGTGGCGAAGTGGGCGACCCGGCGGGCGAAGACGACCATGGCGGCGAGGACGCCGACGACGACTCCGATCGCCAGGTTGTGGGTGAGGACGACCACGACGACCGTGGCGATCATGACGACCGTCTCGCCGACGGGCATCCGCCTCAGGGTCGACGGGCGGATGCTGTGCCAGTCGAACGTCGCCACCGAGACCATCACCATCACCGCGACCAGCGCGGCCATCGGGATGATCGCGACGAGGTCGCCGAGCGCGACGACGAGGATCAGGAGGAACACGCCGGCGAGGAAGGTCGAGATGCGGGTGCGGGCGCCGGACGCCTTCACGTTGATCATCGTCTGGCCGATCATCGCGCAGCCGCCCATGCCGCCGAACAGGCCGGAGAGCACGTTCGCGGCGCCCTGCCCGAGCGACTCGCGGGTCTTCCGGGAGGGGGTGTCGGTGATGTCGTCGACGAGCTTCGCGGTCATCAGCGACTCGAGGAGTCCGACGAGCGCCATCGCGACGGC
Source organism: Rathayibacter sp. AY1B4 (assembly GCF_002932815.1). NCBI lineage: Bacteria > Bacillati > Actinomycetota > Actinomycetes > Micrococcales > Microbacteriaceae > Rathayibacter > Rathayibacter sp. AY1B4. Next base: position 52,340 of record NZ_PSWN01000018.1, read on the forward strand.
GTACGGCGCGATGGTCGTGAAGGTCTCCCAGGTCAGCGGTACGTTCGGCAGGAACAGCTCGGGGAGGCTGCGGGGCAGCTCGCCCTGATCGCCCACGGTGGGGACGGCGACCGCCGTCACGACGACCGCCGCGGTGATGAGGACGATGGCGACGAGAGGCGCCGGAACGGCCTTCGTCAGGCGCGGCATCACGACCATGATCACGATGCCGACGGCGACCAGCGGGTAGACCAGCCAGGGCACGCCGATCAGGTTGGGGATCTGCGCCGAGAAGATCAGGATCGCCAGCGCGTTCACGAATCCGACCATCACGCTGCGGGGGATGAAGCGCATGAGCTTCGCCACTCCGAGCAGCCCGAGCGCGATCTGGAACACGCCCGCGAGGATCACCGTCGCGATGAAGTAGTCCATCCCGTAGTCGCGGGCGACGGGGGCGATCACGAGGGCGACGGCGCCGGTGGCGGCGGTGATCATCGCGGGGCGTCCGCCGAGGAACGCGATCGACACGGCCATCACGAACGACGAGAAGAGGCCGACCCGCGGATCCACGCCCGCGATGATCGAGAACGAGATCGCCTCGGGGATGAGCGCGAGCGCGACCACGAGGCCGGCGAGGACCTCGCGGGTCAGGATGCGGGGGGTGCGCAGCGCCGTCATCACGGTGGGCTCGGCGTGGGGGCGGGCAGGGGTCTTCGAGGCGAGGGCCATCGCGGCGGCTCCAGGGAGTGGGAGGGGTGCTCGACGAGGAGCGCGGAGGGCTGCGGCATCGGGTCGGCGGAAGCGGGCGGGGATGCCAAGCTTGCAGAGGCGTGTCAGCAGCACGGGCAACCCTACCCTCACGTAAGGGTAGATCTGAAGGGGTGAGCAGGATCGGCACCATGCACATCGGCGAGCTCGCCGAGCGGACCGGCCTCTCGCTCCGGACCCTGCGGCACTACGACGAGATCGGCCTCGTGAAGGCGTCCGGCCGCACCGAGGGCGGCTTCCGCCTCTACACGTCCACCGACTACGACCGCCTGATCCTCATCCGCCGCATGAAGCCGCTCGGCTTCTCGCTGGAGGAGATGGCCGCGCTGCTCCGCGTGATCGACACCCTCGAGGCCGAGGGCGACGACGCGCCGGCCGAGGTCCGCGCGCAGCTCGACGCCTTCGTCGCGCAGGCCCGCGAGCGCCGCGAGGCGCTGAGCGCCCAGCTCGCGATGGCCGACGAGTTCGTCGAGCTGCTCACCAGCCGCTGAGCCCGGCCGCCTGCGCGATCGATGCGTCGCGAACGGCTCCCCTTCGCCTCCGATGACGACCTTTCGCGACGCATCGGATCCCGGGAGCGCGGGAGAGCCGCTCAGGTCGCGCTCGCGTCGGGCAGCTGCTCCGGGCAGTCGCCGCCCGGCTCGGTGGCGAGCTCGAAGTGCCAGATCTCGTTCGCGTAGATCTGGCAGAGCCCGTAGTCGGTGCCGTGCTGCGCGAGCCAGCTGTCCGCGTCCGTGTAGCCGATGTCGACCGCGCCGCCGGTGAGGTGGGCGGAGGAGGTGACGGATGCGACGCGGCGGCCGCGGCCTGACGGCGGCTCTCAGCCGCGCGGGCCGCGGGCCAGCAGGGCGTGCAGCAGCGGCAGTGCCGACGCGATCATCAGCACCGTCCCGAAGCCGCTGTCGTCCGGGCGCACGACGGCGCCGGCGATCAGCAGTCCCGCGAACAGCACGGCCGAGATCACGCGGCGGACGGTGCCCTCGAGCCGGTTCAGCCGGCGCTCGATGGTGGGGACGGTGACCGCGAGCTCGCCGTCGTCGAGGGTCGTGACGAGCTCGTCGAGCCGGCGCGGCAGGCGCCAGATCAGGCCGAGCGTGTCGACGGCCTGCTTGCCGACGTCCTGCACGACGGAGCCGCGCTCCTCGCGGATCAGCTGCTGCGCGTAGGGCTCGACCGAGTCCCACAGGTTGAAGGCCGGGTCGAGCGCGCTGCAGACGCCCGAGGTCAGCGACATCGCGCGGATGACGAGCAGGAAGTTCTCGGGGAGCTGGAACGGCAGCGCGCGCACCACGTCGCCGAACTGCACGGCGAAGTCGCGGAACTCGCGCGGATCCACCTCCCGCAGCTCGGCGAAGCCCATGCCGCCGAAGCGGGCGAAGAGCTGCGTGAGCGCCCGCTCCAGCTCGCGGGAGTCGGCCGAGGGGAGGAGGACGCCGACCGCGCGGGCCGCGTCGACGAGCCCCTTGCCGTCGCGGGATGCGGCGGCGATCAGCATCCGGCGCAGTCCTGCGCGGGTGCTCGGCGGCACCTCGCCCATCATCCCGAAGTCGATGAAGGTGAGGCGCCAGGGCAGCTCGCCCCCAGGGGTCGGCGTGACGAAGACGTTGCCGGGGTGCGGATCCGCGTGGAAGTAGCCGTTGGTGAAGAGCTGGTCGAACATCACGGCCGCGAAGACCGGAGCGACCTCCCGCGGGTCGATCCCGGCGGCCAGCAGCGCGGCGTGGTCGGTGATCTTGATCGCGGTGACGTCCTCGAGCGTGAGGACCTTGCGGGTCGAGCGCTCCCAGACCACGTCCGGGACGGCCACCCGGGCGTCGCCCGCGAAGTCGGCGGCGAAGCGGACGGAGTTGGCCGCCTCCTGCAGGTAGTCGATCTCCTCGAGGCTGGTGACCGCGAACTCCTCGACGAGCGCCGGGGCGTCGACGCGGTCCGAGACCAGGCGCACGTGGCTGAGCCAGCCGCCGACGCGGCGCAGAGCCGCGAGGTCGACCTCGACGATCTGGTCGATCCCCGGCCGCTGCACCTTCATGATGGCGGCGGAGTAGCCGGTGTCCTCGGCGTCGACGGGGGAGAGCCGGGCGCGGTGAGCCTGCCCGAGAGAGGCGGCGGCGACGGGCGACTCGTCGACTCCGGCGTACGCGCGCTCGAGCGGCAGCCCGAGCTCGGACTCGGCCAGCACCCGGATCCGCGGGAACGGGACGGGCGGGACCTCGTCCTGCAGCCCCTCCAGCTCGCGGGTGATCTCGGGCGGCAGCACGTCCAGGCGCGACGACATGAACTGGCCGACCTTGATCATCAGGCCGCCGAGGTCGACCGCGAGCACGTGGAAGCTGCGGGCGAAGCGGCGCATCCGGCCGGGCCGGGTGCGGAGCGCGACGCGCGTGAGCCCCACCCGCGGCAGGAGCAGGTCGAAGAACCAGGTGACCGCGAGATGCCACGCGGCGAAGCGGAGGATCCGGCGGTAGCGCCGCCGGTCCTCCCGCTCTCGGTGGCCCGGGGCGGCAGGACCCGGGCTGACCGAGGCCACCCGGGTCAGTCCTGCGCGAGGATCGCGTACAGGCGGCGGCGCACGTCCTCGAGTTCGGCGACGGCCTTGCGGATCTGCTCGGGGGTGCCCGAGCGTCCGACCTGGGCCGCGGCCTGGGCGAGCTCGAGGCCCGCCTTGGGCAGGGCGCCGAAGTCGACGTGGTCGGAGTCGTTCCACGGGGTCGAGGTGCCGTGCTCGGCGACCGTCGCGCGGCCGGCATCGGTCAGCGTGTAGGTCTTGCGGCCGTTCTGCTCGTCGGCCGTGATGAGTCCCTCGTCCGCGAGGAGCTGGAGGGTCGGGTAGACCGAGCCGGGGCTCGGCTTCCAGTCGCCTCCGCTGCGCTCCTCGATCTCGCGGATGATCTGGTAGCCGTGCATGGGCTGCTCGGCGAGGAGCGCGAGCACCGCGGTGCGCACGTCCCCGCGGCCGACCCGGGAGCCGACGCGCTTCTCCATGCGGGAGCGGGCCTGCTCCATCGCGCGCCAGATGCTCTCGATGGGCGTGCCGGTGCCGAACGCGCCGGTCGATGACGATCCGTTCATGATGACCTCCTGTTTCTCCGAACGATACTCAGCGATATGGGTGGCGACTGTGAACGACTGCCGCGTCGGCTCAGAGCTTCGCGAGCTTCGCCCGGGCGACGAGGAACAGCCCGTACATGACCAGTCCCGCGCTGACGAGGGTCAGGGCGATCGTGCCGTACGGAGGGACGTCGAGGAAGCGGATGGCCCCGTCGAGCCCGGTCGCCTGGCGGGCGTCGCCGGTCAGCGCCGCGACCACGAAGATCCCGCCGGCGAGGCCCAGAGCGAGCCCCTTCGTGATGTAGCCGGTCGCGCCGAGGATCAGCACGGCCGTCCCCGTCGGGCCCTCGGGGATGCGGACGAGCTTGCGGAAGCCGCGCCGGATCCCGATCGCGACGAAGCCGATCCCGCTGCCCAGCACGATCCCGCCGACGATCACGAGGATCACGACGCCGACCGTGCTCGTCAGCAGCTCGGTGTTGATGCGGCGGATCGTCGCCGACGAGCTCGTCGAGCCGCCGAGCGCGAAGACGAGCGTGGTGCCCGCGAGCGTGAGCGAGGCGAAGCCCTTGCCCGACTCGACGATCCGGCGGCCTAGGCGGGCGGGGAGCCCCGGCGCGGAGGAGCGCCCGCCGAGGGAGAGCTGCCAGAGGCCGAGCGCGACCAGCCCGACCAGCGCGGCCCAGACCACCACGAGCCCGACGGGGGAGTCGGCCATGCGCCCGATCGCTCCGGACGCGTCCGCCTCCCGCGAGGTCTCGTCGCTGACCGCGACGCGCAGGGCGAGGCCGCCGATCAGGAGGTGGATCAGTCCGTTCACGGCGAAGCCCGTGCGGGCGAGGCGCCGGAAGCGCCGGGTCCGGACTCCGGCGCGCGGCGACGGCACGCTCGCTGTGGACATCGCGCAACCCTCTCATCCCCGGCGGCCCCGGCGCCTCCTGACCCGCCGACGCGCGCGTGGCAACCCTCTCCCCGGCCGGGTGCCCGAGTCGTGGGATGGAGGTGCGGCGCGGTTCGCACCGCAGCAGGACGAGAGAAGGAACCCATGCGTGCACGCCGACGTCGCGCGGGCGGTCGCCGAGGGCCGAGGCGGGGCGGACGTCCGGTACTGAGCAGGGGAGGGCGGCGACGATGACCGGAGCGACGCTCCTCGTCCGCCGCCCGTCGAGCCCGGCCTCGCGGGTGCTGGTGCTCCACGCGACGGCGGTCGAGCTGGAGCTGCTGGTGGCCGCGCTGCTCGGACTCGCCGAGGCGACGCCGTGCCTCGACGTGCGGGTGGCGGCGAGGTCGCGGGCGGCGCTCCTGCTGGCGACCGTCGATCCGGAGGCGGTGCTGCCGCTGGCCGAGGCGCGGCGGGTCCGCGTCGGGCTCCGCCGCGAGCGCGAGGAGCTGGAGCGCGGCGGGATCGGGTGCCGGCACGTCGTCGAGGCGCGGGTCGGCCGTCGGTGGCTCCGGAGCGGGTCCGATCGGCCGCCGGCCTCGCGACGAAGTCCTGACGGAGGTTGTTCACCGCCGATGTGCGCCGCGCCGTCCCTCCATCTTCAGCAGCAGCCGCAGGCCTCGGAGTCCTCCCTCGTCAGCGCGGAGATCGGCGTCGTGCAGGACTCGCCGCGCCAGGCCTCCAGGCCCTCGCGGACGGCGACCGCGGCGATCACGAGGCCGGCGACGGGGTCGGCCCACGTCCATCCGAGCGTGCTGTTCAGAAGCAGGCCCACCAGGACGGCGGCGGAGAGGTACGAGCAGAGGAGCGTCTGCTTCGAGTCCGCGACGGCCGAGGCCGAGCCGAGCTCGCGGCCGGTCCGGCGCTCGAGCAGGGAGAACGCGGGCATCACCAGCAGGCTGACGGCGGCCAGCACGATGCCGACGGGGGAGTGCTGGGCCTCCGAGAAGCCGAGCAGCGCCCGGACCGAGTCGACGGCGACGAACGCGGCCAGGCCGAGGAACGAGACGGCGATGACCCGCAGCGCGGTGCGCTCGCGCGCCTCCGGATCGCGGCCCGAGAACTGCCAGGCGACGGCCGCGGCGGAGAGCACCTCCACCACGGAGTCGAGGCCGAAGGCGACGAGCGCGGTGGACGAGGCGACCGTCCCGGCGGCGAGGGCCACGATCGCCTCCACCACGTTGTAGCCGATGGTCGCGCCGACGATCCAGCGGATGCGCCTCTGCAGCACGCGGCGGCGGGCGGGGAGGAGCGGAGCGCGCAGGGCGCTCATGCGCAGCGGCAGTCGTCGCCGGAGCAGCAGTCCGGATCGACGACCAGGGCCAGGCGGAGCAGGTGGTCGAGCGCCCCGGCGATCCGGGTCTCGGCCAGCCGGTACCAGGTGTACCGGCCGTCCTTCACGGCCTCCACCAGCCCGCATCCGCGGAGGCACGCGAGCTGATTCGACATCACCTGCCGAGAGACCCCGAGCGCGTCCGCGAGGTCGGAGGGGACGGCCGGAGCCTCGCGCAGCGCGAGCAGGATCCGGGACCGGGTCTCGTCCGCCAGGGCGGATCCGAGGCGCGCGAGAGCAGCGGAGTGGGTGAGGGTCGCGGTGGCGGGCACGGGAGCGACAGTACACGCGATGCTGTATCGAGCGCGAGGGCTGTGGTCTCTCCTCGAACGTGCGAGCTCCCCTCCTGCTCCCCCCGTCGGGTGGGCGGACGGGCCGCACTGCCGCGGATCCCCGGGGCCGGCCGCCACGGCGCGCCCCGTGCGGCCCGCGCGCCGTGCCAGGATCCCCTTGATCGCGGCGCCCGTCCGCCGCTCCGCCGCTCGGTCTCCTGGAAGGGCCACGGACCCGCCTTGCTCGATGCCACGACCCTCCGCGTCGCCTTCGGGGTCACCGCCCTCACCCTCTTCCTGCTGTTCGCGCTGGTCACCTACCGGTCGACGCGCTCGTCCTTCAGCTTCTGGTGGTGCACGGCGCTCGCGCTGTTCATGGGCGGCTCGCTCGCCTACCTCCGCGACGGCACGGCCGACCAGGTGTGGGCGAATCCGCTCGGCAACGGGCTCATCGTGGCCGGCGCCGCCGCGGTCTGGGCGGCGAGCCGCTCCCTCCGCGGCAGGCCGACGCCGTGGTGGCTGGTGGTCGCTCCGACCGTGGTGGTGACGGGCGTGTCCAGCCTCGACTCGCCCGCCGTCAACGACTGGTCGGGAGGGCCGCTCTACCTCGCCTCGGTGGCGCTCCTCATCGGCCTGTCGACCCGCGAGATCGCGCTGCTCGGCGCCGGGCGCTCGCGCACGCGCTGGCCGCTGCTGCTGAGCTCCGGCGCCCTCTCCCTCTACTACGCGCTCCGGTTCGCTGTGTTCCTGGCCGCGGGGCTGCGCAGCGAGCTGTTCGCGACCTGGTTCGGGACCCCGACCACCACGCTGATCACGCTGGTGCTGCTGGTCGTGGTGTCGTTCAGCATGGCGTCGCTCAGCGGCGAGCAGGTCGCGCAGATGCTCACCGCCGGCGCCGCCCGCTCGCGGCAGGAGCTCGCCGACGGCGAGAGGGTGCAGCGGCGGCTCGAGCCCCGCTCGGTCCCGGACCTCCCGGGCTACGACGTCGCCGGCGCCTGCGTGCCCAGCGGGACGGTGAGCGGCGACTTCTTCGACTGGCGCTGCACGCCCGACGGGCTCGCCGTCACCGTCGCCGACGTGATGGGCAAGGGGGTCGGCGCCGCGATGATCGCCGCCACGGTCCGCGCCGCCCTGCGCGTCACTCCTCCCGCCCTCGGCCCGGCGGCGACGATGGCGCTCATCGACCGGGTCGTCGAGCCGGACCTGTCGGCGAACGACGCGTTCGTCACGCTCCTCCACCTGCGGCTCAGCGCGTCGACCGGCGACATCGCGCTCGTCGACGCCGGGCACGGACTCGGGATCGTCTGCCGCGCCGACGGCTCGCGCGAGCGCATCCCCTCCGCCCACCTGCCGCTCGGCCTCCTCGGCACGCAGGAGTGGGAGCCGACCGGCCTCCGGCTCCACCCCGGCGACCTGCTGCTGATCTGCAGCGACGGCGTGCTGGACCTCTTCGACGGCTCCCTCGCCGCCCTCGACCGGGTGGCCGACGCGGCCGTCGCCGCCCCCGCGACCGCCGCCGCCGCGGTCGCCGGCGTCACCCGCCTGGCGGCCGAGGGGCTGCTGGCGGACGACGTGACCGTGGTCGCGATCCGGCGGACCTCGGGGAGCTGACCCGGCCTCAGCCCCGCCCCGCCTGCAGCCGGAGCCCGGCCAGCAGCAGGTCGAGGCCGGAGCGGAACACGTCGAGGTCGTCGTGCGTCGCCATGACGTCGGCCGCGTGGTGGCCGAAGGGGAACTCCTCCGGATCGAGGGCGCGCCAGCGGTCGGCCAGGTGCTCGAGGAACTCGCCCCTCTCCATCCCGCTCTCGAGGAACTCGCGGGGCGGCGGCTGCGCCAGGTCGGCCGCGACTCCGACGACGTAGCTGACGATGGACGACACGGCGTGGAACCGCTGCCGGGGCGTCAGGTCGAGAGCCATGAGCTGCTGCCCGAGGCGCTCGTACATCGCCATCGAGTTGGGCTGAACCCCGGTCGTGCGGAGCATGTAGAGGCCGAACCAGGGTCGGCGGACGCACTCGTCGAAGAGGGCCAGCGCGACGCCGCGGACGTTGTCGATCGGGTCCGGCCCGTGGGTGAGCGGCTCGCTGTCTGCGAGGACCCGACCCATGACCTCGTCGGTCGCCCGCTCCAGCAGCTCGTCGCGGCTGCCGACGTACCAGTAGATGCTCGCCACACCGCCGCCGAGTCGGGCCGCGAGCGCGCGGAACGTGAGGGCCGACTCCCCGGACTCGTCGAGGATCGCGATCGCCTCGGCCAGCACGGTGTCGAGCGAGTGCGACGCTCGGCGGCGGCCCCGGGCGGGGGAGGGCGCGGCAGCGGTCTCCGTCGGGCGATCTGCAGGCATGGCTTGCATCTTACCGAACGGCGTTCCATACTATCGAACGCCGTACGAGAGTCGAACGGCGTTCGATAGGAAGGCGCCTCGATGTCCGCTCCGACGACCACCTCCGCCGAGTCCCGCGCTCACACCTCCCTCCGCTCCGCGGCACTCCCGCTCGCCGCTCTCTGCCTCGCGTTCTTCGTCGAGATGGTCGACAACACGCTGCTCTCGATCGCCCTCCCGACGATCGGACGCTCACTCGACGGGTCGACCGCCGGACTGCAGTGGGTGACCGGTGCCTACTCCCTGACCTTCGGCGGGCTGCTGCTGACAGCCGGGTCCGCCGCCGACCGGTTCGGCCGCCGCCGCGTGCTCCTCACCGGCCTCGCCGCGTTCGGGCTGATCAGCCTCGCCGTCGTCCTCGTCACCGACATCGGCCAGCTGATCGCCCTCCGCGCGGCGCTCGGCTGCGCCGCGGCCGCCATGGCGCCCGTCACGATGTCGCTGGTGTTCCGGCTCTTCGACGACGAGAGGCTCCGCATGCGGTCGATCACGATCGTGATGATCGTCGGGATGTCCGGCATGGTCCTCGGCCCCCTCCTCGGCGGCTCGATCCTCAGCACCGTCAGCTGGCAGTGGCTGCTCGTCGTCAACGCCCCGATCGCGCTGCTGGTCTGGATCGGCGTGCGCCTCGGAGTCCCCGCGGACCGGCGCGCCGACCTCACCTCCGGTCGGCTCGACCTGCCGGGGACCGCCCTCACCGTCGCCGCGGTGGGGCTCGGCTGCTACACGCTCACCAGCGGAGTCGAGAACGGCTGGCTGTCGCTCCTCACGATCGCCTGCGCCGCGGGCACCGTCGCCGCCGTCGCGGGATTCGTCGTCCGCGAGCGCCGCGCTGTCTCGCCCATGATCGACCTCGCGATCTTCCGCGCCGGCCCCGCGCGGGGAGCGGCGCTCACGCAGCTCGGCGCCTCGGTCGCCTTCGCGAGCGTCCTGTTCGGCCTGATCCTGCACTTCCAGTACGCCTACGGCTGGAGCCCGGTGCGCGCCGGCCTCGCGAACCTGCCCGTCATCGTCACGATGCTCGCCGCCACTCCGGTCACCGAGCGCCTCGCCGCGAAGCTGGGGCACCGCGCGGCCTGCCTGATCGGCACCGGGCTCCTGGTCGGCGCGCTGCTCGGGATGTCCTGGGCGGTGGACCGGGGCTACCTCGCGATCGCCGTGATGATGGTCGTGATGACGGTGGGCCTGCGGACGATCATGACCATCTGCGCCGTCGCCCTCGTCGAGGCGATGCCCGCGAACCGCACCTCGATCGGTGCGGCGCTCAACGACACGGCCCAGGAGATCGGCACCAGCATCGGCACGGCCGTCGTCGGCACGCTGATCGCCGCGCTGGTGGCGACCACCCTCCCGGCGGGCGCGTGGAGCGCGGACCTCGTCCGGAGCTTCTTCGCGGGTGAGCGGGTCGCCTTCCTCGTCGTGGCGGTCCTCGTCGGCGTGATCGCGACGATCGGCTCGCTGTCCCTCAGCGACTCCCGCTCCACCGAGGAGCCGGCGGCGGCCTAGTCCATCGGGTCGCGCCGAGCGTCCTCGAGGTCGGCGATGTCCGTGTACTCGAGGAAGTCCAGCGGCGGGATGTCCGTCATCTCCTCGCTCCAGGAGGGGCGGGCCGGCTGCATGCGGCGCGTCTCGAGCTCGATGTGGGCGATGACCTCCGCGTCGTCCGGCTCCTCCACCTCGCTGCTGTCGATCGGCAGCGACCAGAGCTGGCTCGCCGGCCCGATCAGCAGGTGGGCGTAGGCGCGGCCGCCGCCCTCGGTCAGGACCGGCACCGAGACGACGTCCGACTTGTTGACGTCCGCGAGGGCCCGGGCGTACCGGAGGACCGCCTTGCAGGTCAGGTCGCCGACGAGGAGGTGGCCGCTGGAGTAGTGCAGTTTCCGCATGCGACCAGCCTCCGCGCGCCGCCCGCGGGACCTCAAGAGGGTTGCCGCGGGGAGGCGGCTCCCCTAATGGGCCGGGAGGTCCCGCCCGGTCGGGATCACCGCTCGGGGCGCCCGGCGCTCTCGCGGAGCTCGCGGCCGTCGGCGACGTCCTCGGCGTGCTTCTCGGCTTTCTTCTCGCTCTGCCGGGTGTCGCGGGGCGGGAGCTGGATGTGCTCCTCCGCCGGGATGCCCGCCTGCAGCTGGCGGCCTCGCTCGAGCTCGGCGTCGAACTCGGCCCCGAAGAGCAGGGCGAGGTTCGTGATCCAGAGCCAGAGGAGGAAGACGATCACGCCGCCGAGCGCGCCGTAGGTCTTGTTGTAGTTGCTGAAGTTGGCGACGTAGAACGCGAAGCCGGCCGACGCCAGCGCCCAGACGACGAGGGCGAGGATCGAGCCCATGCTGGTCCAGCGGAACTTCGGCTGCCGCACGTTCGGCGACCAGTGGTAGAGGACCGCGACGATGACGACCATGATCGCGATCAGTACCGGCCACTTGGCGATGCTCCACACGGTCAGGGCGACCTCGCCGAGGCCGACGGCGTCGCCGATGGTCTGCGCGACGGGTCCGCTGAGCACGAGGATCAGCCCGGCGATCACGAGCAGGAGGACCGTCACGAGGGTGACGGCGAGCATCGTGGGGCGCAGCTTCCAGATCGGGCGGCCCTCGTCGATCTCGTAGACGCGGTTCATGCCGCGCCCGAACGCGCCGACGTAGCCGGAGGCGGACCAGAGGGCGCCGAGGACACCGGTGACGAAGGCCAGACCGGCGGCGGGGCTGGAGGTGAGCTCCTGGATCGGGCCGCGGACCGTGTCGAGGACGTCGGCCGAGACGAATCCGCCGGCGATCTCGAGCACGGTGTCGGTCGTGGTCTCGGCCTGGCCGAAGAGGCCGAGGATGGACACGATCGCGAGCAGGCCCGGGAAGAGGGCGAGGACGGCGTAGTAGGTCAGCCCCGCCGCGATGTCCGTGCACTGGTCGGCGCCGAACTCGCGGAGCGTCTTCTTGAGGACGTAGCCCCACGAGCGCTTGGTGACGTCCGTCGGTCCGTCGGGCTTGCGGGAGTCGTCGGGGTCGGGCGCGGTGCGGTCGCGCTCGGTGCTGGTCTGGGCCACGGTCGTCCTCCATCTCGAGCGTCTGCGGATCGTCGGGGACGGAAGGACCGCCTGCGATCGCTCCGAGCCCCGACGACGCCGTGCTCGCCACCGACCGTAGGAGCGCCGGACGCTCAGGGCAGGACGGTTGACAGCCGCCCGTCGAGTCCGGTGGGGAGGTGTCCCGCGGTGGAGCCCGCGCTCAGAGCTGCGCGAGCAGCCTCTCGCACGCCTGCTCGCAGCGGCGGCAGGCCTCGGCGCAGATCCGGCAGTGCTCGTGCATCCCGGCGTGCTGCTCGCAGTCGTCGGCGCAGGCGCGGCAGGCCAGGAGGCAGGCCTCGACGAGGGCGCGGACGGCCGCGGATCCGACGACGCCGCGGCGGGAGAGCACGGCGCCGGTCGCGGCGCACACGTCGGCGCAGGCGAGGTCGGTGCGGATGCAGTGGACCAGCTCGGCGACCGACTCCTCGCCGAGGCACGCGTCGGCGCAGGCGGTGCAGGTGAGTGCGCAGGCGCCGCACGCGTCGATGCACTCGGCCAGGACCTCCGGATCGACGCCTCGCAGCTCCTCGGGGTGGCTCCGGATCATGTCGCTCGTGCTGCTCATGGCGCGTCCTCTCGTCGTGACCCCGGCGGGTCGATCGGTCCGGGCGACGCTACGGGCCCGCCCGCCGCCGAGCGAGGGCCTGGCCAGGCACCGCGGCCGGTGATAGCCGGGCCGTCAGCCCCTCACGACGAAGGCGTCGTGGATCAGGTTGCCCCCGGTCGCTGCGGGGTTCCGCGTGCTGCCGCGGGTGATCGTGACGGTGTGGGTGCCGGCGGGCAGGGTCCCGCTGGTCCAGACGGTCTGGGCGGAGCGGGTGGTGGCGCTGTAGCGGTCGACCGAGGCCACGAGGACGCCGTCGAGGCGGACCTCGTCGATCCCGGACGTGCTGGACCGGCGGCTCACCCACGAGACTCCGGTGCCGGTGAAGCGGAGGGTGGCGGAGGCGCCCCCTGTCGACGAGAAGGAGACGCCTCCGCCGCTGTCCGCGGAGGAGGAGGTCGTGGACCAGGTGCCCGTGACGGCGACGGCCGGCGAGCCGTTCTGGTGGGTGCCGGCCCCGACGGCGGCGAGCGGAGTCGCGGTGGCGGTCGGCGTGGAGGTCGAGGTCGGCGCGGCGGTCGCGGTCGGCGTGGGCGTGGCCGTCGATACCGGAGTGGCGGCCCTCTTCGCGAGCACGATGGACGCCGTCGCTCCCTTCAGCCCGCTCGGCCGGAACGTGATCGTCGTCGCGGTGCTCGTCCTGCTCGTCACGCTCAGGGCGGCGCTCGAGGACACCGTGCCCGCGGTCGGCCGCGCGAGCGTCACGGTGAGCGCGCTCGTCGAGACCTGCGTCGGGTCGACGGTCGAGACGGTCACCGTGTCCGCGTCCTCCCGGATCGAGACCAGTCCGGCGCCGGTGATGCTCGCGACCCGGGTGCCTCCGACGAGCACGGGGCTCGTGGTCCCGGCCTTCCACGACACGGCGCTGACGGTGCCGGTCGAGCGGTCGCGGGCGGCGCTCAGCTGGGGGGTGTTGCTGAGCACGGTCACGTCCGGGTCCACCGCGTACGCGGCGGTCGCCGCCTCGGAGGCGCCGGGGAGGACCGTGTACGCGTACGAGGCGCCGGTCGGGTTCGTGCCGTGGCTCGTCGTGAGGGAGTAGTAGTGGCCGGTCACCGGCGCCGTCGGACCGGCGGCGCTCACGGCGCTCCAGGCTCCGGTGCGGGTCCGCCCCTGCGCGGTCAGGGCGATCGGCGTCGGGAAGACGTAGCCCACCGACTCCGCGGAGCCGGTGATCGAGGCCCAGCGGGCGGTGCTCGTGGCGGTCGCCTCCGCACCGCGGAGGACGCCGTCGACGCGGAGCCTCGCATCGGGAGCGACGTCGCGGCGGTCGTCGATCACCGTCTCCGCGCGCCGGCGCGCCCCGTCCCAGCCGGTCCCGGACATGTCGGTCGCCGTGATCCCGGAGCCGAGCGCGAGGATCTCGTCGTCGAAGGTGAACCAGGCCTTCTTCGCGACCAGGCTCACCGACGCCGCGTCGAAGTCGAGCGCCGCGATCCCCGTCCGCCGCGACGGGCTCTCGAGGCTCCCGGTGAAGGTCGTCGTCGGGCGGGACGACGCGCCCTCGCCCGCGCTCCGGACGATCGTGTCCTCGGTGGTGCCGGGCATCCGGTACGGGTTCGCCGTGGCCCAGTAGCCGTCGTCGTACTGGCGCCCGCTGCCCAGGTGGAGCGAGGTCGCGCCGTCGCCGGTGTACCAGCCGCTGCGGTTCTCGCCGTTGAGCGACTCGTAGCGCGCGATCCGCGTGCTCGACAGGCCGACGGCGAAGCCCGAGGTCGCCGTGGTCCGCGTGAAGCGGTCCATGCCGGCGAAGGCCCGGACGCCCGAGCCGATCGGGGTCGCGGTCAGGCCCGTGTCGGCGAGGACGAGCCGCGCGCGCACGACGTCGCTGACGGATCCGGCCGTCTCGATGCTCACGGGGCTGCCGGCGTTGCAGGCCAGCCAGCTCTTCGCCAGCGCGTTCGTCCGGGTCCGGGCCGCGGGCGGGGCGCTGTCGGCGAGGCGCAGCACCGCCGCCTGCAGCTGGACGCCGACGTCGCCGTCCTCCGACTCCGCCCGCGCGGTCTCGCGGCCGCGGACCGTCGACATCACGGCGCCGCACCAGGTGACGGGGGCGAAGGAGGAGGCGAGCCGGTCGTACACGCCGAGCCCCTCCGGGCTCGTGATCTCCCAGCGGGAGCCGTCGAGCAGCGCGTACAGGTCGTCGAGGGTGTCGAGCATCGAGAGCCCGTACCCGCCGCTGTAGGCGAAGACGCTGTGCTGCACGAAGGAGCCGTCGGCGTGGAAGCCGTCGCCGGACGCCACCGTCCGCAGCGCCGGGTCGATGCCGGCGGCCGCCTCCGCGATCTTCGCCGGCTGCTTCAGAAGCACTGCCCGCCCGGCGATGACCGCCGCCGTCCAGACGCGGTTGGCGCCGGTCCGGGTGACGGTGTCGGCGAAGCGCGTCGAGGCCGACAGGTAGGCCTGCACCTGCGCCGCCGAGAGGTCGGGGTAGAGGAGGGCGGTGATGCTGTTCAGCTCGAGCGGGATGCCGATCTGCTGCTCCCACCAGCGGGAGGTGCCGGTGGTGGAGCGGTTGTAGCGGTTCGCCGAGAGCCAGTCGGCGGTCGTGACGACGTCGCGGAGGAGCGCCGGGTCGCCGGTGAGGGCGGTCCCGGGGGTCTTCAGCGCGGTCGCGAGGACGGTGACCCGCTTGTAGGCGGCCCACACCTCCACCGCCGAGGTGCCCGTGACCAGGTCGGGCCAGGGCTCGCCGCCGTCGGTCTCGAGCGTCGACCAGTAGCCCTCGGCCTCGGCGACGAGGCGGCCCTTCGCCGCGGCGAGGCCGCCGACGCTCGCGCTGCCCGGGATCGTGCCCGTCAGGTCGGCGACGAGGCCGAGGCGCATCGCGTCGTACTCGTCGCCCGCCGAGTCGACGGCGGACGCGGTCGGCGCGGCGGCGAGCGGGAGGATCAGGGCTGTCACCAGCAGGAGCGCCGCAGCGAGCGGGCTCCCGCGCCGGGGCGCGTCGGATCGAGAGGGTCGGTTCGTCTCCGCGCGCGATCGGCGGAGGGGACGCGGCTGGGTGGGCACGGGCGCTCCTGAGGCGACGCCCACGAGCCTGCGGGCTTCGGGTGCTCGCGGGTCGCCGGGGGAGCGTCGGGTGAAGAGTAGGGGTCCGCTCCGTCCGGCGGCAAGAGGCGGAGGCGAGGACGGCCGGGATCGGCCACCGCCGACGCTCCCGACCGCGCGATCTGCGACAGCCGTACCCCGTGAGGGGTACAGAGGCGCCGAAGGTCCCCCACCCGTCAAGCGGGGCGATACGGTCGGAGGTGCGTGTGCGCTCCGGGGAGTCCCGGCGCGGCGCGCAGGGGGAAGGGGGCACGGATGATCGAGGCCGAGCAGGATCCGCGGCTGGTGGCGCTCGAGGCGCTCGAGATGATGGGGTCGGCTCCGGAGGAGCGCTTCGACCGGATCACACGGATGGCCGAGGAGCTGTTCCGCGTGCCCGTGGCCGAGATCCACTTCCTCGACGACACCACGCTGTTCACGAAGTCCCCGCAGCGTCCGGACGCCGTGCTTGCCTACCCGCGCGCCGGCACCTTCTGCGACGCGACGCTCGAGAAGCGCACCACGTTCGTCGTGCCGGACCTCGGCGCCGACGAGGCGTGGGCCGGGCACGAGCACGTCG
Organism: Rathayibacter sp. AY1B4; assembly: GCF_002932815.1. Lineage (NCBI taxonomy): Bacteria > Bacillati > Actinomycetota > Actinomycetes > Micrococcales > Microbacteriaceae > Rathayibacter > Rathayibacter sp. AY1B4. The sequence goes on from NZ_PSWN01000018.1 coordinate 68,335, forward strand.
CGGGGTACCCGCACGTCCGCTTCTACGCCGGGCGGCCGCTGTCGGTCGAGGGCGACCTGCAGCTGGGCACCCTCTGCCTCATCGACTTCGTGCCCCGGAGCCTCACCCCGGACGAGCGGCAGCTGCTCGAGGAGTTCGGCGAGTGGGTCGAGCGCGAGCTGCGCGACACGGCGGAGCGCGACCGCGCCGCCGACATGCAGACGCAGATGGCTCCCTCCTCCCTCCACCACCCCGCCGGCTACGAGCTCTCGGGGCTCTCGCTGCCGCGGTGGACGATCACCGGCGACTTCTACAGCTGGCGCGGCGACGACGAGACGGTCGACCTGACCCTCGTGGACGTGATGGGCAAGGGGACGGCGGCGGCGATCGTGGCCGCCTCGATCCGCTCCGCGTTCCGGGCGCGCCTGGGCGGCGACCCCGACGCGGTCGTCAGCGCGGTGAGCGCCCAGCTGCACGACGACTTCACGGCCACCGAGACCTTCGCGACCCTCTTCCACGGGCGCCTCGACACCGCGTCCGGCCGGATCGACTTCGTCGACGCGGGCCACGGGCTCACCGTCCTCCTCCGCGCCGACGGCTCGTTCCAGCGGCTCGCGGCACTGGGCCTCCCGCTGGGCATCGCGGAGGACGGCGGCTGGATCACCCAGACCGTGGAGCTTGCGGTCGGCGACTCGCTCCTGGCCTTCACCGACGGCGTCCTCGACCTCTACGACGGGACGCTGCAGTCCCTGGCGCGCGCGGTCGACCTCGCCCGCGACTCCGCCGACACCGCCGCGTTCCTGCAGGCGCTGAGGGCGCTCGCCGCCTCCGGCTCCGCGTCCGACGACATCACCGCCCTCGTGCTGACCCGCACGGGCGCCGACCGCTCCGCCGAGAAGGACCCCGCATGACGTTCACGACCGAGACGATCGCCCCCGACATCGCCGTGCTGCGGGGGGAGGGGCGGCTCAACGCGGCCTCGGCTCCTGAGCTGCGCTCGGCCGTCCGCCGGGCGATCGACGAGGGCAGCCCCCGCATCGTCGTCGAGCTCAGCGCGGTGACGTTCATGGACTCCTCGGGTCTCGGCGCCCTGGTCGGCGCTCTCAAGACCGCGCGGCAGGCGGGCGGCGACCTGCGGATCGCGGCGCCCAGCGAGCAGGTCGTGATGGTGCTGCAGCTGTCCAACCTGGACCGGGTGCTCACCCTCTTCGACACGGCCGGCGACGCGTACCGTGACTGAGCGCAGCGTCGGGTTCCGCACGCCCCCGGACGACACCGAGGTCGTCCACGAGATGCTCGCCGAGCTCTGGGGCGAGCGCCCGGACCTGCCGACCCGCGACCGCATGGCCGTCGAGACGGCGCTGGTCGAGCTGGTCGACAACGTCATCCAGCACGCGACGTCGACGACGACGATCGTCTGCCGCCTCGTCGTGCGCGTCGAGGGAGACGCGATCCACGCGGAGCTGGTCGACACGGCCGATCCTCCGGACATCGGCACGGGGCCGCGGGAGATGCCGGACGTCTTCGCCGAGTCGGGCCGCGGGCTCGCCCTCATCCAGGCTCTGACGACCACGTTCGAGCACGAGCGCTCCGAGGGGCGCAACGTCTGGACCCTGACCCGGGCGCTGGACTCCTAGCGACTGGCGCGGATCAGCGGATCGTGTGCGCGGTGATGACCGCGGCGGCACGCGCCAGGTCGTCCGCCATGCCGTTCAGCCCGGGGGAGGCCTTCAGCACCTCCGCGCTGACCTCGTCGTAGCGCTCGTCCACCTGCGCGAGCAGCTGCTCCCCGGAGGCGGTGAGGCGCAGCAGGACGCTGCGGCGGTCCTGCGGGTTGGCGAGCCGGTCGACGTGGCCGGCGGTCGCCAGCCGGTCGAGGAGCGCGGTCACGGCGCCCGTCGAGAGGGAGAGCTCGAGACCCAGCCACTTCGGCGTGAGGTCGGGCGACTCGCCGAGGACCTCGAGCGCGGTGAGCTCCGAGATGCCCACGCCCACGCCCGCGGCGATGCTCGCGCGGAGGTGCCGCTGCGCGTTCTCGAGCAGGCGGAGCGACTGCCGCAGCTGCACGGCGGGCGCGTCCTGGTCGACGTCGCGGGGGGTCGGTCTCTCGGTGGTCATTCGTCCTTCTCGGGGTAGGGCTGGGGTCATCGTACGGGTCGCCCTCGGGGGTCCCGGCCTGTCACCCGGACAGGGGGTGAAAGAACGATTGCAATGTATCTTGGTCATCAAGTAACTTAGCGGTCAATCGAGTTCGGCGGACCACCAGCCGGACCCTCCCCCTTCAGCACCAGCCCGCCCCACCCGATCAGGAGTCCTGCCATGTCGACCCACACCGCCAAGTCCAAGCGCGTCCGCTTCGCTCCCCTCGCCATCGCGACGAGCATCGCCGCCGCCGCTCTCCTCTCCGTCTCGATGTCCGGCACCCTGTCCGGCTTCGTCGCGAGCATCTCCAACACCGGCAACACCGCCGCCTCCGGCTCGCTCGTCATGGAGGAGAAGTCGACCGGCGCCAGCCCCATCACCTGCCTCAGCACCGACGGCGGCTCGATCAGCACCAACACCGCGACCTGCGCGACCATCAACAAGTTCGGCGGATCGACCACGATGGTCCCCGGCCAGACCGTCACCACCGCGATCACGCTGAAGAACACCGGCACCGTCAACGCCAACACCTTCACGCTGACCCCCGGCGCCACCTGCTCGCAGAGCAACAACGTCGCGGCCGGCGCCTCCGGCTCCGCCACCGACTTCTGCGGCAAGCTCAATGTCGTGATCACCTCCGGCGGGACCACCGTCTTCACCGGCACCGCCGCGACCCTCGCCGGCTCGGCCGTCAAGACCCTCAACACCGCCCCGGTCACCCCCGGCACCTCCACCCCCTTCTCCATCGCCGTGACCCTCGACTCGTCGGCCACCAACGCCTACCAGGGCCTGTCCGCCTCGCTCCCGCTCACCTGGACCTTCGCGAGCTGATCCCCTCTCCACCCGGCCCGGAGCGCCCCCGCGCGACGGGCCGGGGGAGGAGCGTCCCGCAGTGCTCCTCCTGCACCGCCCCCGAGAATCCCCCTCTCCCCCCGAGAAC
>NZ_PSWN01000019.1:0-70292 GCF_002932815.1 Rathayibacter sp. AY1B4
GATCTGGAGTCCGCAGATGCGGCGGACTCCTGATCCCCCCGCTCACGGGGCAGGCGCCCGCCGCCGCCCCGAGCTGACGCGGATCTCCGCGCGACGACCCCCGGTCGAGGGACGCCTCGACCTCCGGAGCATGGGTGAAGATGGGCGGATGACATCCGCGGGGGTCGTTCCGGAGCTCAGGCTGGCCGTCGTCGACGACCAGCCCCTCTACCGGCACATGCTGTCGTCGCTGCTGCGCGCGGCGCCGGGCGTGTGGAGCGTCGTGGAGGCCGGATCCGCCACGGAGGCGCGGTCGGTGCTGCGGCCCGCGGAGCTCGACGTGGCGATCCTCGACATCGAGCTCGGCGACGGGGACGGCATCGAGCTCGGGCGCCGGCTGCGGTCCACCGCGCCCGGGCTGGGCATCGTCCTGCTCTCGGCCGTCGACGCGATGCACCGCTTCCTCCGCCTCGACCGCGCCGAGGCCCGCGGCTGGAGCTACCTCTCGAAGACCTCCTCCCTCTCCGCCCCCGCGCTGCTCGCCTCCGTCCGCGCGACGGCGGACGGCCGCACCGTGCTCGACCCGGCGCTGGTCGCCGCCCGCGCGGCCCGCCGCGACGCCCCGGTCGCCGCACTGAGCCCGCGCCAGTACGAGGTGCTCTCCGGCCTCGCATCGGGGCTGACCAACGCCGCGATCGGCGAGCGCCTCGGCATCGCGGTCCGCTCGGTCGACAACCACGTCAACGCCGTCTACGCGGCCCTCGGCGTCCGCTCGGACGGCGAGCGCAACCCGAGGGTCGACGCGACGCTCCTCTTCCTCGAGCACACCGGATGAGCGCCGGCCCGCGCGACGCGCGCGAGGACAACCGCATCGTCCTCGGAGCGATGGCCCTCCTGGGCGGCGTGCTCTCGCTGCTGGCCGCGCTCCAGGCCGTCTTCGCGCTCGGGATGCTGTCGCGGACGCTGCGGGGCGTCGATCCGGGGCCGCTGCTCGACGTGACGACGCGCGTCCTGGTCAACGTGGCGACGATCGGGCTCGCGATCGCCCTGGTCGCGGTGCTGCGTCCCGAGCGCTCGACCGGCGGCGCCCGCGTGGCCCGGACGGCGGTCATCTCCCTGGGGATGGGACTCGTCCGCTGCTGCCTCCAGGTGCTGACCGGCGTCTACCCGCTCTCGGCCCTCCCCGCTCTCGCGGTCGAGCTGGTCGTCGGATCCACGGTGATCGCGCTGATCACCGCCTACGGCTACCTGCTCGTGCGCGCGGCACGGCGCGTGCGCGAGAAGGAGCGGGAGCACGCCCGGGCCTCCGTGCAGGCGCTCGAGGCGGTGCAGGCCCTGCAGCGGGAGGAGCTGCGGGTGCGGCGCGACGTCGCGCAGAGCCTGCACGGCGGCCTCCAGAACGGACTCGTGGTGCTGACCGCCGAGCTGCACGCGGTCGCGAGGACATCCGACGAGGCGGCCTCGGAGCGGCTGCTCGCCATCGCCGCCCGGCTCGACCGGCTCCGCGAGGACGAGGTGCGCGCGGTCGGCCACGCCCTCTACCCGGTCGAGATCGACCACGGCCTGGTGCCCGCCGTCCGCGACCTCGTCGCGCGCCTCCCTCCCGAGATCGCCGTCGACCTCGACCTCGGCCGCATCCCGGCGCTCGCCGCCGAGGGTGCCGAGCCGCCGCTCGACCAGCGGATGCTCCTGGTCCGGTTCCTGGAGGAGGCGGTCACCAACGCGCTGAAGCACGGCGGCGCCTCCTCGCTGCGGGTGCGCGGCGACGAGGAGGCGGGCGTCGTGGTGCTCACCCTCGACGACGACGGCCGCGGACTCGTCGAGGGGTCGACGCGCTCGGGGCTGGCGCGGCTGGAGCGGCAGCTCGCGGTCTACGGGGGCTCGTTGGAGCTCTCGGACTCGCCCGTGCTGGCGGGGGCGCGGCTGAGGGCGCGGCTCCCGCTGTCAGGCGCGGCGCCCGGCGGGGACGGCGGCGGGGCGGAGTAGCGGGACGGGCGCTCGCGCCGTCCCTCGCGTCGAGCACCGGCGGTCCGAGGGGCGGATTCACGCCGGATGGCGAGCCGTCTCCTCGTGCCCGCCCCTCACGCCGGGTAGACCAGCAGATCCTCCGGAGCGACGGTGAAGCCTGCCTCGCGGCCGGGCGCGAGGTCGAGGCGCGCCGCGTCGGCCGCCGGGACGTCGGCGGTCAGGAGCGCGCTGCGCACCCGCACCGCGTCTCCCCGCTGCTCCACATCGGTGATCGCGGCGCGGAGGCCTCCCTCTCCGACGGAGACGGCGGAGGGGCGGACCGCGGCGAGCACCGCGGCGCCGACCGCGACCGGCTCGGCCGCGACTCCGGACAGCTCGTGCCCGTCGGCGGTGCGCAGACCCGTCGCGGTGCGGACGCCCTCGAGCAGCTCGAGCCCGGCGAGCTCGGCGGTGAATGCGGTGCGCGGGCGCGTGAGGACGCGGGCGGTCGGCCCCTCCTCGACCACCCGGCCGCCGTGCAGCACCAGAACCCGGTCGGCGAGGGTCCAGGCGTCGAGCACGTCGTGGGTGACCACGATCGCCGAGCGGTCGGCGAGCACCTCGCGGAGCATCCGGCGGAGGACCGGGGCGGTCCGGGCGTCGACCGCGGCCAGCGGCTCGTCGAGCAGCAGAAGGCGCGGGTCGGTCGCGAGGGCCCGGGCGAGGGCGACCCGCTGAGCCTGGCCGCCGGAGAGGCTCCCCGGGCGCCGGTCGGCCAGGTCGGCCACGCCCGCGGCGGCCAGCTCGCGCTCGGCCCGCTCGCGGGACCGCGCCCGTCCGGTGCCGGCGCTGCGCGGACCGAACGCCGCGTTCTCGCGCACGCTGAGGTGCGGGAACAGCAGCGGGTCCTGCGCCAGCAGGGCGACGGGGCGGCGGTGCGGAGGAGTCCACCGGCGGTCGTCGAAGAGCAGCGCGCCGCCGGCGGTCGCCCGCCCGGAGTCGGCGCGGACCAGGCCGGCGATCAGCTCGAGCACGGTCGACTTGCCCGCGCCGTTGGGCCCGAGCAGCGCGATCGTCTCGCCCTCGGCCACGTCGATCCGCACGTCGATCCCGCGAGCCGCGAGCCGCGCCTCCAGCAGCAGGCTCACCGCGGCACCCCCCGGGCGGAGCGCCCGTGCGCGAGACCGATCACGAGCACTGCGACCACCACGAGCACCAGCGCGAGGGCGACCGCCGCGTCCGGATCGCTCTCGCGCTGCAGGTAGATCTCGAGCGGGAGGGTGCGCGTCGTGCCCTCGAGGCTGCCGGCGAAGGTCAGCGTCGCTCCGAACTCGCCGAGCGCCCGCGCGAACGAGAGGATCGCGCCCGAGGCGAGGCCCGGCAGGATCAGCGGCAGCGTGATCCGCCGGAGCACCGTACCGGGGGAGGCGCCGAGCGTCGCGGCGACCGACTCGTACCGCGCGCCGGCGCTGCGCAGGGCGCCCTCGAGCGTCAGCACCAGGAACGGCAGGGCCACGAAGGTCTGCGCGATCACGACGGCGGTGGTCGAGAACGCGATGCGGACGCCGAGGGCCTCCAGTGCGCCGCCGAGCAGGCCCATCCGCCCGAAGGTGAAGAGCAGCGCCAGCCCGCCGACCACCGGCGGGAGCACCAGCGGCAGCAGCACCAGCGAGCGGAGCAGGCGCTGGCCGGGGAAGGCCGTGCGGGCGAGCACGAGGGCCATCGGGGTGCCGAGCAGCAGGCACAGCAGAGTCGCGACGGCGGAGGTGCGCAGGCTCAGCAGGAGCGCGGCGACGGAGGAGTCGGAGGTGATCAGCGGCAGGAACTGCGGCCAGTCGACGCGGGCGAGGATCGCGGCGAGCGGGAGCAGCACCAGCAGGGCGCCGAGCGCGGCGACGGCCACGACCCAGCGCGGCAGGCCGGACCCGGTGCGCATCAGCCGCGGGCGAGCGGCGTCTCGACGATGACCGTGGTCGCCTTGACCACCGCCACCGCGGGAGACCCGGGCTCGAGCCCGAGCTCGCGGACCGCTTCGCTGCTCATCAGCGAGACCACGCGGTGCGGACCGCACTGCAGCTCGACCTGCGCCATCACGGTGTCCATCACGATGCCGGTGACGATTCCGACGAAGCGGTTGCGGGCCGAGCGCGCGACCGGGGACGGATCCTCCGGCAGCACGGCGTTCGCGCGGGCGAGCCGGGCGACCTCGAGGCCGTCGACGACGCGTCTCCCGGACGCGTCCTTCGCGCTCTCGAGCGTCCCGTTCTCGATCCAGCGCCGCAGCGTGTCGTCGCTCACGCCGAGCGCGGCGGCGGCGTCCCTGATCCGTATCTGCGGCATGGAGTCGATCCTACGTCCGCGGCTGAGCCTGTGCCGTGTCCCTCTCCTCTCCACGAGGCGCCGCCGCGGTGCGCCTCCTCCGGCGCGCCGCGTACCCGCACGGCATCTCGTGGAGAGGGAGGAGAGGAACGCGGAGGAACGGGCGCTGGGGATCCCGGGCCGCGCGCGCAACCCCCTGGAGGATCGGCGGGAGCACGACGCACGCTGAAGGGACGACGACACAGGAGGCGGCATGCGCGCGATGGTCTACCGGGGCCCCTACAAGGTCCGCGTGGAGGAGAAGGACCGGCCGAGGATCGAGCACCCGAACGACGCGATCGTCCGGGTGACCATGGCGGCGATCTGCGGATCCGACCTGCACCTCTACCACGGGCTGCTCCCGGACACCCGGATCGGCCACACCTTCGGCCACGAGTTCATCGGCGTGGTCGACGAGGTCGGCTCGTCGGTGGAGAACCTCAGCGTCGGCGACACGGTGATGGTCCCCTTCACCATCTACTGCGGCTCCTGCTGGTTCTGCTCCCGCGGCCTCTACTCCAACTGCCACAACGTGAATCCGAACGCCACCGCGATCGGCGGCATCTACGGCTACTCGCACTCGGCGGGCGGCTACGACGGCGGGCAGGCGGAGTACGTGCGCGTCCCGTTCGCCGACGTGGGCCCGACGAAGATCCCCGAGTGGCTGCCGCACGAGGACGCCCTGATGCTCACCGACGCCTTCTCGACCGGCTACTTCGGCGCGCAGCTCGGCGACATCGTCGAGGGCGACACAGTCGTGGTGCTCGGAGCCGGACCGGTCGGCCTGGCCGCCGCGCGGTCCGCCTGGCTGATGGGCGCCGGCCGCGTCATCGTCGTCGACCAGATCGACTACCGCCTCGCCAAGGCCCGCGAGTTCGCCTTCGCGGAGACCATCGACTACACCGAGGAGGACGACCTCATCGTCACCCTCAAGAAGACCACCGGCGGGCTCGGCGCCGACGTCGTGATCGACGCGGTCGGCGCGGAGGCCGACGGGAACCTCCTCCAGCACGTCACCGGCGCCAAGCTCAAGCTGCAGGGCGGCTCGCCGATCGCGCTCAACTGGGCGATCGACGGCGTCCGCAAGGGCGGCACCGTCTCGGTGATGGGCGCCTACGGTCCGCTCGCGAGCGCCGTCAAGTTCGGCGACGCCGTCAACAAGGGCCTCACGCTGCGGATGAACCAGGCCCCCGTCACCCGGCAGTGGCCGCGCCTGTTCGAGCACATCCGTGCCGGGCACATCACGCCCAGCGACCTGATCACGCACCGCATCCCGCTCGAGCACATCGCCGAGGGGTACCACCTGTTCTCGTCCAAGCTCGACGGCTGCATCAAGACCGTCGTCGTCCCGTAGGAGGATCCCGTGCCGTACACCGCCGACCGCCCCGTCCGCGTGCCGACCGCCGAGGAGCTGCGTGCCCGCATCCCGGGCTGGGGCGCCGACCTCGATCCCGCCGACCGGCCCGCCTTCCCCCGCGAGCGCAGCGACCTCGTCTCGGGCGCGCACTGGGAGCGTCCGGAGAGGATGCGGACGCACGGCCGTCGCGAGAAGAGCATCGAGCACCTCGAGCTGCCCGCCGTCTTCGGCACGGCGCAGCCCCTCCACGGGGTCTCCGGCGCGATCCGCCGCTACGCCTACGACCGGTTCAGCGAGGGGCGCCACGCGCACTGGCTGCTGCTCGTGCTGGGCGACCGGGTGGAGTCGACCGGGGCGCACCTCCGCTCGCTGCTCACGACACGGCCGGACGATCCGATCACCGAGACCGGCGTGCTCGCCGAGGTGCACGCGCACCCGATCGCCTCGCGCCGCGGCCGGACCGACGTGCGCCACCAGATCCTCGACCCGCTGCTCGTCGGCGGTCCCTGGGCCCTCGCGGCCCTCGGCGCCGTGGCCGTCGCCCGCCGCCTCCTGCGCTGACGCCCGTTCCCCTCTCGCGAGAGGCCGCTCCGGTACGCCGCCGTCGGCGTGTCGCGGACCGGAGCGGCGTCTCGCGGAGGAGGACGGGGTTCAGCGGCTGCGGGGTGCGGCGCCCGCGGTCGGCGCGGTGCGGGTGTCGACGCTCGCCGTGAGTGCCGCGGAGTAGCCGGACGCCGGGCTGCCGGACATCGCCGCGAGCTGCAGGGCTCCGCCGTCGTCGCCGAAGACGGAGTCCGAGTCCAGGCCGACCCGGGCGAGGTTCGCGGCCGAGCCCGCGTACGCCTCGAGGGCGTAGACCGCGGTGCACGCCTCCTCCTGCAGGGCGACCTGCGAGGTCGCGATCGCGTTCGACGCGTCGGTGATCGAGTCCGCTCCCGGGTACACCTCGAAGTGGATGTGCGGCCAGCGGCCGGAGTAGCAGGCCGGGACGATCGAGGCGAAGGAGACGACGCCCGACGCGTCGGCGACCTGCACGCCGCGGAGGTACGTCTCGTCCTCGACGCCGCGGGAGTACATCGAGTAGTCCCCGTTCGCGTCGCAGTGCCAGACGTACACGGCGGCTCCGGCGAACGGCACGCCCCCGTTCGCCGCGTCGAGGATCGTCAGAGTGAGCGCCAGGGGGACCCCGTCGGCCGTCGCGCCGCCGCCGATGCTGGTGCGCAGGTCGCTGCGGACGATCCCGGAGCGCTCGAGGACGTCGACCCCGTTCGAGCCGTCGCCCGGGTAGGGGCCGGCCGTCTCGTCGGGGATCTCGCCGGCGACCGCGGTGCCGGTCCCGGCCGTGGCGGTCGCGGTGGGAGTCGCGGTGGCGGTCGCGGCGGCGGAGGAGGCGGATCCCGATCCTCCGGTGGCGCACGCCGCGAGCCCGAGGGTCGCCGCCCCCGCGCCGACCAGCGTCAGCACGCCGCGCCGCGAGAAGAGGGTCCCCACGTCGAACGGGAGGCCCTGGTCGACCACCTCCTCCTCGGGGCGGTCGAGGCGGCGGCCCTCGTAGGCCGGTCCGTCGGGCGTGCTGCGGGGCTCCGGGATGCGGGTCATGGTCGTGCTCCTCGTCGATCGTGGTGTCCGTCGCGAGCAACCCTGGCCGCCGGGGCTCTGCGCCTCCGATGACCGTCCTACGACCCTCCTATGACCGACCCGCTGACCGTCCTGCACCCCTCGTCCGACGCCGCGACGCTCCTCACGGCGCTCCGAACCCGGCCGCCGCGAGCACCGCGCGCCCGGCGTCGGAGGCGACGTACGCGACGAAGGCCGCCGCCGTGGCCGGGTCGCCCGCTCCGGTCAGCGCCGCGATCGGGTACGTGTTCACCGCCTCCGAGGCCTCGGCGAAGGGGATGCCGCTGACCGAGCCCGCGGCCCCGCGGACGTCGGTCGCGTAGACGAGCCCGGCGTCCGCTTCGCCCGAGGACACCTTGCCGAGCACGTCGGTGACCGACGACTCCTCGCTCACGGGGGCGATGTCGACCCCGGCGGCCTGCTCGACGGCGGCGGCCGCTGCTCCGCACGGCACCTGCGGCGCGCAGACGACGGTGGCGGTTCCGGGCCGGGCGAGGTCGGCGAGCGAGGCGACCTGCGCCGGGTTGCCGGGGGGCACGGCGATCTCGAGCGTGTTCGTGGCGATGTCGACCGGGTCCCCGTCGACGAGCCCGGCCTCGGCGACGGTGGACATCGTGCGCTCGTCGGCGGAGGCGAAGACGTCGGCCGGGGCGCCGTTGACGATCTGCGTCGCGAGGTCGGAGGAGCCGGCGAAGGAGAGCTCGACCTCGGCTCCGGGCTCGGCGGCCTCGAACCCCGTGGCGAGCTCGGTGAACGCGCCCTTCAGCGAGGCGGCGGCGAAGACCGTGAGGGAGCCGCCGACCGAGGACGTCGCGCCGTCGCTGGCCGCGTCGCCGGCGGGGGTCGACGGAGTGGAGCAGCCCGCGAGCAGGAGGAGCGCGGCAGCGGCCGGGACGAGGGGGAGCAGGCGACGATGCACGGGGACCTCCGGATCTGGAGTCCGCAGATGCGGCGGACAGCTGATCCTAGGACCTCAGGTGCGGAGGCGAGCTGGGAGGAGGGCCTCACGTGCGGCGGAGAGACGATCCGAGGATCGGACCGGCCGGGTGACGCACCTGCGCGAGGACCGACGGGCCGCGCGACGCACAGCGGCGGGCGGACCGCAGCCCTCCGGCTCCGGCCCGCCCGCCGCTCGTCGCGGCCGCCTCGACGGCGGTCCTCCGCTCAGCCCTGCGGCGGCGAGTAGAACTGGAGGTCGTTGCCCTCCGAGTCCTTGAAGGGGAGGATGCGGCCCCACTCGTGGTCGCTGATCTCGCCCTCGATCGACGCGCCCCGCGCCGTGAGGCGCTCCAGCTCGTCCTCGATCGAGCCCTCGGGCTGGAACGAGATGACCGCCCCGCCCTGCTCCGCGACCGTCGCCGACTCGCGGGCGTTCAGGCCGATCATCAGCCCGCCGGCGTCCAGCTCCGACCAGTCGTCCGAGGTGTCCTTGACCTCGAGGCCGAGCGTGTCGCGGTAGAACGCGACCGCCCGCTCCATGTCCGTGACGGGGACCCAGACCGTTGCGACTCCTGATGCCATGTCGTGCTCCTTCGCTCGATGATGCCGTTCCTCCGACGCTAGGTCGGGGACGCCCGGAGCGGGGGCCCTTGCGCCGACGCGCGGAGGCTGCTCTCGCGCGGGCGCCTCTCCGCCGAGACACCGCCCCCCGCCGGCGTCCCGGCGCGCAGCGGGACGTCTCGGCCCGGCCTCCGCGCGCGTGCGCCCCCCGCCTCAGCGCTCGGCGACGAAGCGGTGCACCACCGCGAGGTCCTCGTTGCCGAGGCCGGCGTCGACCAGGTCGCGGAACACGGTGCGGAGCGTGCCGAGCAGCGGAGCGGAGGTGCCCGTCGCCTCCGCCTCGTCGGCCGCGGCCCGCAGGTCCTTGTCCATGAAGGAGGCGACGCCGGTCGGCGTGTAGTCGCGGGCGACCAGGGCGGCGCGCTTGGTCTCGAGGACGCGGCTGCCCGCGTAGCCGCCCTCCAGCAGGGCGAGCAGCGTGTCGAGGTCGAGGCCGGAGCGCTCGGCGATGACGGCGGCCTCCGCGATCGCGGTCATGGTCGCGGCGACGACGAGCTGGTTGCAGGCCTTCGCCACCTCGCCGGCACCGAGCGGCCCGAGGCGGACGGCGGTCCCGCAGGCGGACAGCACGGGCAGCACCCGGGCGACGTCCTCCTCCGCCCCGCCGACCATGATCGAGAGGGTCCCCGCCTCGGCGCCCTCGGTGCCGCCGCTGACGGGGGCGTCGACGAGGCGGAGCCGCGGGTGGCGCCCCGCCAGCTCGCGCAGGCCGGAGGCGGACACGCTGGAGCAGACGACGAGCACGAGGTCCGACCCCGCGGCGAGCACTCCCTCTTCTCCCTCGAGCACCTCCTCGAGCTGCGGCAGGTCCGGCACCATCACGATCAGCACGTCCGAGGCGGCGGCGAGCGAGCGGGCGGAGTCGTGCCACTGCGCCTCGGGGACGGCGCGGCGGGCGCGGTCGGCGGAGCCGATGCGCGCGGTGATCCCGAGCGGGATGCCGGCGGCGACGAGGCGCCGGGCCATCGGGGCGCCCATGCTCCCGAGCCCGACGAAGCCGGTGCGCGCGGGCGGGAGGGCGGCGGTCGTGGTGTCCGGCATGCGCCCAGCATATCGAACACGGTTCACAGGAGTGAAGTAGGGTGGGCGCGGGCCGATCCGGGGGAGAGCCTCCCGCACCGTCCCGCGAAGGGACACCCGTGACCGATCGCCTCCGCGTCGTCATCGCCTCGCCGCTCAGCCCCGAGCTGATCGCCCGCGTCGTCGAGCTCGAGCCGCGCCTCGACGTCATCGCCGACCAGAGCCTCCTCCCTCCGATGCGCCACCCCGGCGACCACGGCGGAGACCCCTCCTTCCGGCGCACCCCGGAGCAGCAGCGCGCCTTCGACGAGCTGGTCGACTCCGCCGACGTGCTCTACGGCGTGCCGGACGAGACCCCCGCCGCCCTCGCGCGCACGGCGGCCGCGAATCCGCGCCTCCGCTGGGTGCAGACGATGCCCGCCGGCGGAGGCGCGCAGGTGCGGGCCGCGGGGCTCGACGACGCGCAGCTCGAGCGCATCGCGTTCTCGACCTCGGCGGGAGTCCACTCCGAGCCGCTCGCCGAGTTCGGGGTCTTCGGACTCCTGGCCGGCGCCAAGTCCCTCCCGCGCCTCCAGTCCCTCCAGCGCGAGCGCGTCTGGGGCGGCCGGTGGACGATGGGGCTGATCTCGGAGCAGACGGTCCTGATCGTGGGGCTCGGCACGATCGGGCGCGCGACGGCCCGCAAGCTCCAGCAGCTCGGCGCCCGCGTGATCGGCACGAGCCGCCACGAGACCGAGGTCGAGCACGTCGACGAGATCGTCGCCCCCGACGCGATCGCGGAGGTGGCGGGCCGGATCGACGGGGTCGTCGTCACGCTCCCCGGCACCGCCGCCACCGAGAAGCTGGTCGGCTCAGAGTTCTTCGCCGCACTGCGCCCCGGCGCCTCGTTCGTCAGCGTCGGCCGAGGGACGGTCGTCGACGAGGAGGCGCTGCTCGCCGCCCTCGACGACGGCCGCGTCGGCTTCGCCGCGCTCGACGTGGTGGCGGAGGAGCCGCTCGAGCAGAGCAGCCCGCTCTGGAGCCACCCGAGCGTCCTGATCAGCCCCCACACCGCGGCGCTGAACGTCGCGGAGGACCGCCTGATCGCCGAGCTCTTCGCGCGCAACGCCACCCGCTTCCTCGACGGGGAGCCCCTGATCAACCGAGTCGATACGGTGGAGTTCTACTGATCCCGCCCCCGGAAGAGGACGCCATGGCCCGCCCCGATGCGCCCCCGACGACGGTCGACTCCGACAGGGGCTCGGGCGCCCCGGCCGTGTCGCGCGCCATGCGGATCCTCGATCTCCTCGCCGACGCGGGCGGCCCGCGCACGCTGACGGACATCGCCCGCGAGCTCGGGATCGCCAAGTCGTCGACCTCGAACCTCTGCGCCGCGCTCGAGGAGGGCCGGCTGATCCGCCGTGTCGGCTCCGGCTTCCTCCTCGGCCGGCGCACCGTCGAGCTCGGCAGCCACTACCTCGCCGGCTTCGACCCGGTGCGCGAGTTCTACCGGCTCTGCGAGGAGTCGCCGGTGCTCTCGCGTCAGCTGGTGCAGATCGCGCTGCTCGACGGCACGCGGGTCCTCTACCTGGCGGTGCACGAGGGGCGGGAGCGGTTCGCGCTCTCCGCGAGCGTCGGCGACCGGTACCCCGCCTCCGCCACGGCCGTCGGAACGGCGCTCCTGGCCGAGCTCGACGACAGCGAGATCGCCGAGCGCTTCGCCGACGACCGCGACATCGTCGTCTTCACCGACCGGTCCACGTCCTCGACCCGCGAGCTGCTCCGCAAGGTCGCCGCCGCGCGCGTGCGCGGCTACGCGATCGACGACGGCGAGCTGCACCCCAGCGTCCTGGGCGTCGCCGTCGCGGTCCCGGCCGCCACCCGCTCCGATCTCTCGGTCGCGGTCGGCGTCTCGCTGGTCCGGCCGGTCGCCGACGATCAGGAGGAGGTCGTCGCGGCCCTCCGCGAGGCCGCCGCGGCGCTCGGCCGCCCGCCCCTCGTCGCCGGAGCACCCGCCTGACGCCCCGCCGTCCATTCTGTTGAATGCCGTTCACTGGGCTGTTACGCTCGGCCCATCCCGCCTCCGCGGGCCGGAGTGAGCGAGGCACCGTGGCGACCAGCAGAACGAGCAGCAGCACCGGCGTCGAGCCGAGGGGCGTCCGCTGATGCGCCTCGCGCGGATCCGGGCCGAGGACGGACCGGCCGTCGTCCTCCAGGTCGCGGGGGAGTGGCGCGAGATCGAGGACGCCTTCGCCGCGGAGCCGGTCGAGACGGGCCGCCGCTGGCCCGTCGAGGGCGCGCAGCTGCTGGCCCCGGTGGAGCCCCGCGTCATCCTCGGCATGGCGCACAACGGCTCCGCGGCCGACCGGCTGCTGCCGCCGCAGGCCTTCCACAAGACCGCGCACACGCTGGCCGGGCCCGGCGATCCGATCGTCCTCGACGAGGGCATCGGCCCGGTGGTCGTCGAGGGCGAGCTCGCCCTGGTCATCGGCCGCACCGCTCGGCACCTCACCGCCGAGAACGCGCTCGCGCACGTGCTCGGAGCGACGGTCGCGAACGACGTCACCGCTCCCGGGATGATCGCCGCCGACGGCCTCTTCCTCCAGGGCAAGAACGGCGACGGCTGGACGCCGCTCGGACCGTGGATCGAGACCGGAGTCGACGTCGACGCGGTCGGCATCACGGTGAGCGTCGACGGGGAGGTGCGGGCCGTCTCCTCGACCGAGCGCCTCGGCTGGCGCGCCGCCGAGATCCTGGTGCACCTCACCTCCCACCTCACTCTCCACCCGGGTGACGTCGTCCTCACCGGCTCGCCCGGCACGGCCGTCGAGGTCGGGCCCGGCCAGGAGGTCCTGATCGCCCTCGACGGGATCGGCGCGCTCGCGAGCCGCACTGTCGCGGGCCCTCCGCGCGCGGCGCCTCCGCAGCCCTGACATCCGCTCCGACCCTCTGGAGGAACCGTGCTCTTCGACCTGACCGACCGCGTGGCGCTCGTCACCGGATCCAGCCGCGGCATCGGCCGCGCCGTCGCCACCGGCCTCGCCGAGGCGGGCGCCACCGTCGTCCTGAACGGCCTCGACCCCGAGCGCCTCGAGGCCGCCCGCGCCGAGCTCGCGGAGCGGTTCCCCGGCACCGACGACCGCCCGCGGATCCACGCCCGCGCCTTCGACGTCACCGACGACGCGGCCGCCGAGGCGGGCGTCGCCTGGATCGAGGAGGCGGTGGGTCCGTTGCGCATCCTGGTCAACAACGCCGGCGTCCAGCACCGCGTGCCCCTGCTCGAGCTCGAGGTCGCCGACTGGGAGCGGGTGCTGCGCACGAACCTCACCAGCGCCTTCGTGGTCGGCCGGGCGGCGGCGAAGCGGATGATCCCGCGCGGCGCCGGGAAGATCGTCAACGTCGCCTCGGTGCAGGCCGATCTCGCGCGGCCGACGATCGCGCCCTACACCGCCTCGAAGGGCGGGATCCGCAACCTCACCCGCGCGATGACGGCGGAGTGGGCGCAGCACGGCATCCAGGTCAACGCGATCGCTCCGGGCTACATCCACACCGAGATGACGCAGGGCCTCGTCGACGACGAGGAGTTCAACGCCTGGATCCTCGGGCGCACGCCCGCCGCGCGCTGGGGCCGCGTCGAGGACCTGGTCGGCCCCGCCGTCTGGCTCGCCTCCGACGGCTCGGACTACGTCAACGGGCAGGTCGTCTTCATCGACGGCGGCATGACCGTCGTCGTCTGAGCCACCCCTCGACCCACCGAACGGAACCCGCATGACCGCGCTCGTCCCCGTCTCCACCACCCGCGTCGTCGTCCACGCCGCCGGCGACCTCCGCGTCGAGGAGGCGCCGCTCGCGCCGCGCGGCTCCGGCGAGGCCCTCGTCGCCGTCGCGTACGGCGGGATCTGCGGCTCCGATCTGCACTACTGGACGCACGGCGCCGCGGGCGAGTCGATCCTCCGCGAGCCGCTGACGCTCGGCCACGAGGTGGTCGGCACGGTCGTCGAGGCAGCGGCGGACGGCTCCGGACCCCCGGACGGCGCGGCCGTCGCCGTGCACCCCGCGACCGCGCGCGGCGAGTGGCCCGACGGGCGGCCGAACCTCGCGACCGAGGGCACCTACCTGGGCAGCGCCGCGCGGATGCCGCACACCCAGGGCGCGTTCGCCCGCCACGCGGTGCTGCCGGCGCGCATGCTCCGCGAGCTGCCCGCCGGCCTCGGGCTCCGGGAGGCGGCGCTCGCGGAGCCGGCGAGCGTCGCCTGGCACGCGGTGTCGCGCGCGGGTGAAGTGTCGGGACGGCGCGCGCTGGTGATCGGCAGCGGCCCGATCGGGGCGCTGATCGTCGCCGTGCTGAAGCGGGCGGGGGCGGCCGAGATCGTCGCCGTCGACCTGGCCGAGGAGCCCCTCGCGATCGCCCGGGCGGTCGGCGCGACCCGGACGATCCGCGCGACCGACGCCGACGCGATCGCCGAGGTCGCGGCCGACGTCGTCTTCGAGTCCTCGGGCAGCCCGCGCGGCCTCGGTTCGGCCGTCCGGGGCGCCGCCCGCGGCGGCACCGTCGTGATGGTGGGACTCCTCCCCTCGGGCGAGCAGCCGGCCCTGATCTCGCTCGCGATCACCCGGGAGCTGCGCCTGATCGGCTCCTTCCGCTTCGTCGACGAGATCGACGAGGTGCTGGCGGCGCTCGCCGACGGGAGCCTCGCGGTGGCGCCGGTGGTCACGCAGGTGCTGCCGCTGGAGCGCGCCCTCGAGGCCTTCGAGCTCGCCCGCGACGCCTCGCGCTCGAGCAAGGTGCTGCTCGACTTCACCCCGTGACGGGCGCTCGAGGCGCCTCCGGAGGGTCGGGATCGCCCGAGCGTTCGGGGTTCCCTCGGACGGCGGCGCCGCCGGAGCACTACCGTTGCACCATGGCGTCCACCGATACCCCCGATTCCGCCCCCGAAGCCGACACCGCTTCCGAGAGCGCCCCCACGCTCACCTTCTCCGACCTCGGTCTCTCCGACCCGGTCCTCAAGGCCCTCAAGGAGGTCGGCTACGAGACGCCCTCGGCCATCCAGGCCGCGACGATCCCGTCCCTCCTCTCCGGCCGCGACGTCCTCGGCGTCGCCCAGACCGGCACCGGCAAGACCGCGGCGTTCGCGCTGCCGATCCTCTCGCGCCTCGACGTCTCGCAGAAGACGCCGCAGGCCCTCGTGCTGGCCCCGACCCGCGAGCTCGCGCTGCAGGTGTGCGAGGCGTTCGAGCGCTACGCGTCCGGCCTCCGCGGCGTCCACGTCCTCCCCGTCTACGGCGGCCAGGGCTACGGCACCCAGCTCTCCGCGCTCCGCCGCGGCGTCCACGTCGTCGTCGGCACGCCCGGCCGCATCATGGACCACCTCGAGAAGGGCACCCTCGACCTCTCGCAGCTGAAGTTCCTGGTTCTCGACGAGGCCGACGAGATGCTCAAGATGGGCTTCGCGGAGGACGTCGAGACGATCCTCGCCGACACCCCCGTCGAGAAGCAGATCGCGCTGTTCTCGGCGACGATGCCCGCGCAGATCCGCCGCATCTCCGGCAAGTACCTGAAGGAGCCGGAGGAGATCACGGTCAAGAACAAGACCACGACCTCCGTCAACACCACCCAGCGCTACCTGATGGTGTCGTACCCGCAGAAGGTCGACGCGCTCACCCGCATCCTCGAGGTCGAGAACTTCGAGGGCATGATCGTGTTCGTCCGCACGAAGAGCGAGACGGAGACGCTGGCCGAGAAGCTGCGCGCCCGCGGCTACACCGCGGCGGCGATCAGCGGAGACGTGGCCCAGGCCCAGCGCGAGCGCACCGTCGAGCAGCTGAAGTCCGGCAAGCTCGACATCCTCGTCGCGACCGACGTCGCCGCCCGCGGTCTCGACGTCGAGCGCATCAGCCACGTCGTCAACTACGACATCCCGATCGACACCGAGTCGTACGTCCACCGCATCGGCCGCACCGGTCGCGCGGGGCGCAGCGGAGCGGCGATCAGCTTCGTCACGCCGCGCGAGCGCCGCCTCCTCGCCGCCATCGAGAAGGCCACCCGCCAGCCGCTGACCGAGATGCGGATGCCGAGCGTCGAGGACGTCAACGTCACCCGCCTCTCGCGCTTCGACGACGCGATCACCGCGGCGCTCGCCGACACCGAGCGCCTGCAGCGCTTCCGCGACATCATCGGCCACTACGTCGAGCACCACGACGTGGTCGAGTCGGACGTCGCCGCCGCGCTGGCCATCGTCGCGCAGGGCGAGGAGCCGCTGCTGCTCTCGCCCGACGACCCCCGCTTCGCCCGTCGCGAGCGCGAGGACCGCGACTCCCGGCCCGACCGCGGCGACCGTCCCGAGCGCGGCGACCGCTTCGACCGCGGCGGCGACCGGGGCGAGCGTCCCGAGCGCCGTCAGCGCCCGGCGAACAGCAACCTCGCCTCGTACCGGATCGAGGTCGGCCGCCGCCAGCGCGTCGAGCCCCGCCAGATCGTGGGCGCGCTCGCGAACGAGGGCGGCCTCAACCGCGGCGACTTCGGGCACATCGACATCCGCCCGGACTTCTCGATCGTGGAGCTGCCGGCCGACCTGCCCCAGGACGTGCTCGACCGCCTCGCCGACACCCGCATCAGCGGCCAGCTGATCGAGCTGAAGCCGGACCGCCGTCCGAGCCGCGCCGGCGCCGACCGCGGCGCACGCCCCAGCGGCCCGAGCCGCTCGAGCGAGCGCCCGGAGCGCAAGCCGCGCTACTGACGCCTCCCGCCCCGGCGGACGGGCCTCCACGAGATGCCACTCCGGTACAGCGACACCCGCGTGTCGCGTACCGGGCTGGCGTTTCGCATCCGTTCGGGGGCGGCCTCAGCGGCGCAGGACGCGCCGGGCCAGCACGTTGCCGAGCAGCTGCACCAGCTGCACGATCACGATGATCACGAGCACCGCGGCCCAGGTGACGACCGGCTCGAACTGCCGGTAGCCGTACTGGATCGCGAAGTTGCCGAGCCCGCCGGCGCCGATGTATCCGGCGACCGCCGACATGTCGATCACGGCGACGAACACGAACGTGTAGCCGAGGATCAGCGGACCGAGCGCCTCCGGCAGCAGCACCGTGCGGACGATCCGGAACCGGCTCGCTCCGACCGACCGCGCCGCCTCGATCACGCCGGGCTGCACGGTCAGCAGGTTCTGCTCCACGATCCGCCCGATGCCGAAGGCGGCGCCGAGCGAGAGGGTGAAGACGATGGCGTCCGTGCCGATGCCGGAGCCGACCACCAGCCGGGCCAGCGGCTGGGCCGCGGCGATGAAGATGATGAACGGGATCGGCCGGAACACGTTCACGATCACGTTGAGCAGTCCGTGGACCACCCGGTTCGCGTAGAGGGCGCCGCCGCGGGTGAGCGCGAGGCCCAGTCCGATCAGCAGTCCGCCGAGCCCGCCGAAGAGGAGGCTCAGCGCGACGATGTAGAGCGTCTCGCCGGTCGCCTGGACGAGCTTGGGCAGGAGCGGGATCAGCTCGTTCATCGGGGCACCTCCGTGAGGGCGACGCGTCCGCCGAGGCGGGCGAGGAGGGGGTCGACGACGCCGTCCGGCGCGTCGAGGGCGACCGTGAGGTGGCCGAAGGCCCGCCCGCGGACGTCGGTGATGCCGCCGTAGACGAGCTCGAGCGGCACACCGGCGGCCGCGACCTCGGCGAAGACGTCGCCCTGGGAGGCGGAGTCGTCCGAGAACGAGAGCGTGACCAGCCGGCCGCGGTGGCGCGCGCGCAGCACGGCCGCCTCCGCGGGCGAGGGCACCGAGCGGACGACCGTGGAGACGAAGCGGCGGGTGACCGGCTCGCGCGGGGCCGAGAACACGTCGAAGACGGGCCCGCGCTCCACGATGCGGCCCGACTCCATCACCGCGACCTTCGTCGCGAGCTGCTGGACCACGTCCATCTCGTGGGTGATCACGACGATGGTGACGCCCAGCTCCTCGTTGATGCGGCGGAGGAGGGCGAGCACCTCGCCGGTGGTGTCCGGGTCGAGCGCGCTGGTGGCCTCGTCGGCCAGCAGGATGCGCGGGGAGGCGGCGAGGGCGCGGGCGATGCCGACGCGCTGCTTCTGCCCGCCCGAGAGCTGCTCCGGGTGGCTGCGCGCCTTGTCGCTCAGACCGACGAAGCGGAGCATCTCGTCGACGCGGGCGCGCTGCTCCGCCCGCGGGACGCCCGCGACCTGCAGCGGGTAGGCGACGTTCTGCCCCACGGTCTTCGAGCCGAACAGGTTGAACTGCTGGAAGATCATCCCGATGCCCAGGCGCAGCCGGCGCAGCTCGCGCTCGGGCAGGCCCACGGTCTCGCGGCCGTCGATCTCGATGCTGCCGCTGGTCGCGGGCTCGAGGGCGTTGACGAGGCGCGCGAGCGTGCTCTTGCCGGCGCCGGAGTAGCCGATCACGCCGTAGACGTCGCCCGCCTCGATCTCGAGGCTCACGCCGTCGACGGCCGCGGTCGGGGCGGCGCCGCGCCCTGCGCCGGGGTACACCTTGCGCACGTCGGTCATGCGGATGAGCGGCACAGGGCGCCCTTTCTGTTGCGGGGGAGGCGCGGGACCGCGCCGGTGGGGAGCTCCGCGAGCGGAGGACCCGACCGGCGCGGTGCCGCGGGTGCCGGAGTCAGGAGGCGGCGGAGATGTCGGTCTCGGCGGACTCGAGCGAGGTCTCCAGCTCGGAGGCGGGGGTCTTCAGGAAGACCGCGGTGCCGCCGGACTGCTCCGAGACGCCGTCGAGCACGTCCTGGCTGTCCTGGTAGATCGAGACGAGCTTCGTGTAGGTCTCGTTCTCGGCGTCGTCGGCCCGGGCGGCGAAGATGTTCGTGTAGAGCAGGGAGGCGGGGTCGCTCGGGTCGTCCTGGGCGATCGCGTCCGAGGCCTTGAGGCCCGCGTTCTCGATGAAGTCGTTGTTGATGATCGCGGCGGCCACGTCCGGGAGCGACGTCGGGGTGAGGGAGGCCTCCAGCGCGGTGACCTCCACCTTCGAGGAGGACTCGACGTCGTCGACGTTCGAGAGCACTCCGCCGCCGTCCTTCAGCTCGACGAGCCCGGCCGACTGCAGCACCAGCAGCGCGCGCGCCTGATTGGTCTCGTCGTTGGGGATCGCGACGGTGGAGCCGGCGGGGATGTCCGCGACGTCGTCGTACTGCGAGGAGTAGAGGCCGAGCGGGTAGATCGCGGTCGCGCCGATCGGCACGAGGTCGGCGTCGGCCGAGGTGTTGTACTGCGCCAGGTAGGCGATGTGCTGGAACTGGTTGAGGTCGATCTCGCCCTCGGTGAGGGCGGGGTTGGGCTGGTTGTAGTCGCTGAAGTCGACGATCTCGACGTCGATCCCGGCGTCGGCGGCGGCCTTCTCGTAGGTGGCCCAGTAGGGGTCGCTCGCGCCGACCACGCCGATGCGGACGGTGTCGTCGCCGCCGCCCGCGCCGGAGCAGCCGGCGAGGAGGAGGGCGGCGGAGGCGGCGATCGCGGAGGTCGCGAGGAGTCGGGTGCGCAGGGTCATGGCTGTGGGGATCCTTCCGTGGAGAGGATCCGGGCACTCGGCGCCGACCGGGCGGTGCTGGTCACCGCCGGCGCTGCGACCGGCCTCCGGTCGCTCGGCGCCGCGACTGCGCGGATCCCGGGGATCACCTTACGAAGGCGGTCGGACCCGCGCGGAACCCGCGCGTAAC
The DNA here is from genome assembly GCF_002932815.1 of Rathayibacter sp. AY1B4. Lineage (NCBI taxonomy): Bacteria > Bacillati > Actinomycetota > Actinomycetes > Micrococcales > Microbacteriaceae > Rathayibacter > Rathayibacter sp. AY1B4. Next base: position 19,493 of record NZ_PSWN01000019.1, read on the forward strand.
ACGGCGACTCGGAGGCAGAGGAGGCGCGCGCTCACCGCGGGATCGCGCTGTGACGGCTGCTCAGCGCCTGACCGCGCCGCGCCGGGCGCTCAGCTCGCGAGCGCGCCGTCCTCGCCCGCCGACGCCTCGTGCTTGGCGATCCGCTTCGCGATCGCGTCGCGCTCGGCCCGGAGCGACGCGATGGTCGGCTTGTCCAGGCGGGGGTCGGCCAGGTCGGCGAAGGGGCTCGCGGCGCCGGTGCGCGCGGACACGAGCGCTGCGTACGCCTTCGTCGCGGCGCGGAGCTCGGCTCCCGCCCGTTCGACCTTCCGCGGCTTCGACTCCTTGTCCGAGACGAGTCGGGCGTGCTTGTCGAGGGCGTCTACCAGCGCGCGATGCGCGGCGTCAATCTTCTTGCTCATAGGCGCATTATGGCGCAGGATCGGCGCACGGCGCCGAACGCGTCCCGCACCAGCCCTCCGTGCCCCTTCGCGAGAGGCCGCTCGGGTACGCGACACGCAGGGGAGGCGTACCGGAGCGGCCTCTCGCGGGGAGGGGACGGGCGGGTCAGCGGGCGACCGGCGTGGAGACGGACGACGCGCCGGCGCTGGTGGCCACCGCGTCGAGGACTCGCTGCACGTCGAGGGCGTCGGCGAAGGTGGGCGTGACCGCCGTGCCGCCGGCGATCGCCTCGACGAGGTCGACGACCTGGTGCGTGAAGAGGTGCTCGTAGCCGATGCCGTGCCCGGTCGGCCACCACGCCGCCATGTACGGGTGCGCCGGCTCGGTGACCTGGATGCGCCGGAAGCCCTGCGCCTCCTCGGGGTCGCGGGCGTCGTAGTACTCGAGCTCGTTCATCCGCTCGAAGTCGAACGCGATCGAGCCGAGCTCGCCGTTCACCTCGATCCGGTTGGCGTTGCGGCGGCCGGTCGCGACGCGGGTCGCCTCGAAGACGCCCAGGGCACCGCCCTCGAAGGAGGCGGTGAAGGCCGCGGCGTCGTCGACGGTCACCGCGCCGCGCGGGGCGTCGGCACCGGCGCGGCCGCCGAGGCCGACCTGCTCGCTGAGCACGGGGCGCTCGGTGGTGAAGGTGCGCAGCGTCGCCGAGACCGAGGTGATGCCGCGGCCGGTCAGCCACTGGGCGGTGTCGATGCTGTGCGCGCCGATGTCGCCGAGGGCGCCCGAGCCGGCGCGCTCCTTCTGCAGGCGCCAGGTCAGCGGCGCCTCGGAGTCGGACAGCCAGTCCTGCAGGTACTGGGCGCGCACGTGGCGGATGTCGCCGAGGCGGCCCTCCTCGATGAAGCGCTTCGCGAGGGCGAGGGCCGGGGTGCGACGGTAGCTGAAGCCGCACATCGCCACCTTCCCGGAGGCGGCGGCCGCGGCGACCATCCGCTCCGCCTCCTCGACGGAGTTGGCGAGTGGCTTCTCGCACAGCACGTGCTTGCCGGCCTCGAGGGCCGCGATGGCGATCTCGGCGTGGGTGTCGCCCGGGGTGCAGATGTCGACGAGGTCGATGTCGTCGCGGGCGATGACGGCCCGCCAGTCGGTGGAGGCCTCGCTCCAGCCCAGCCGCTCGGCGCGCTCCGCGGTCGAGTCGGGGTTGCTCCCCACGAGCACGGCGAGCTCGGGGCGGAGGGGGAGGGGGAAGAAGCGGGAGGCGGTGCGCCAGGCGTGCGAGTGGGTGCGGCCCATGAAGGCGGTCCCCACCATCGCGACGCGCAGGGCTCGGTCGTTCGACATCGTCGTCCTTTCGTCGGCCGTACGACCCTGCCACGGGTCGGGGCGCGGGCGCTACCGCGCTCGGCGAGGCCGCCCCCGGGGCGACGCGCCCGGGCTGCACGGACATGAGCGCGTTCATAGGGTTCGGAGAGCGCTCTATCACGGACGGAATGTCTCAAGCGCCGCCGTCAGATGTCGCGTAATCCCGCGGATCCCAGCCCTGACGCGGTAGCAGGAAGCCCTTGGCGCGACTGGGCGATCACTCGAACCGCCTTCGAATCGGTTCAGAACTTTTGCTTGACCCGCGACGTAAGTGGAAGTAGCTTCATCCGCATGGTCACCGCAGACCCCCGCAGCACTGCTGCACAGCCTCTTCCCCGCACCTCCGACGAGTCTCAGCAGCTGCTTCTGCAGATGCGCGGCATCGTGAAGGTCTTCCCCGGCGCCCGTGCTCTCGACGGCGTCGACCTCGATGTCCGACCCGGTGAGGTGCACTGCCTCCTCGGCCAGAACGGCGCCGGCAAGTCCACCCTCATCAAGACCCTCGCCGGGGCCCACCAGCCCACCGAGGGCGAGATCCTCGTCGACGGGAACGTCGTCACGATCCCGTCCCCGACGGCGGCCCTCGCCCTGGGCATCGCGACGATGTACCAGGAGCTCGACGTCGTCGACGGCCTCTCCGTCGCCGAGAACATCTTCCTCGGCCACGAGCTCTCCCGCGGCGGCTTCACCGCCCGGGCGAAGGCCACGAGGATCACCCGCGAGCTGATGGAGCGCCTCGGCCACTCCGAGATCTCGCCGAACCGCGAGGTCGGCACGCTCTCCGCCGCCGGCAAGCAGATCGTGCAGATGGCCCGCGCCCTCTCGCACGACGCGCGGGTCATCATCATGGACGAGCCCTCCGCGGTGCTCGACTCCGAGGAGGTGGAGAACCTCTTCCACGTGGTGCGCCAGCTCACCGCCTCCGGCGTCGCCATCGTCTACATCTCGCACCGCCTCGACGAGATCCGCGCCATCGGCGACCGGATCACCGTGATCAAGGACGGCGCCACCGTCGCGCAGAACCTCGCGGTCGCCGACACCCCCACCTCGAAGCTCATCACCCTGATGACCGGCCGCGCCGTCGAGTACGTCTTCCCGGACCGCCAGGAGCTCGACGTCGAGGCCGAGACGCTGCTGAAGGTCGAGAAGCTGGGCCTGCAGGGCTCCTTCTCGGACGTCTCCCTCGAGATCCGCGCCGGCGAGGTCGTCGGCCTCGCGGGGCTGGTCGGCTCCGGCCGCTCCGAGATCCTCGAGACCATCTACGGGGCGCGCCGCGCCAGCACCGGGACGGTCAGCGTGGCGGGCAAGCGCCTGCGCGCCGGCTCCGTCACCTCGGCGGTCGACGCCGGCATCGGCCTCTGCCCGGAGGAGCGCAAGAGCCAGGGCCTGCTCCTGGACGAGCCGGTCTACCGCAACATCACCCTCTCGACCTTCGACCGCTTCGCCAAGCGCGGCTTCCTCGACGAGCGCTCCGAGCGCGCGGCGGCGGCGGAGCAGGCGGTCTCCCTCGACCTGCGGCCCTCCGGGGTCGACCGCGACGCCCGCACCCTCTCCGGAGGCAACCAGCAGAAGGCGCTCCTCGCCCGCTGGCTCGTGCGCGGCTGCCGCGTCCTGCTGCTCGACGAGCCGACCCGCGGGGTCGACGTCGGCGCACGGGCCGAGATCTACACCCTGATCAGGGACCTCGCGACCAACGGCGCCGCCGTGCTCGTGGTCTCCAGCGAGATCGGCGAGGTCCTCGGACTCTCCGACCGAGTGCTCGTGATCTCCGACGGCGCCGTGGTCCACGAGGGCCCGGCCGATTCGATCGACGAGCACCGCGTGCTCGATCTCGTCATGGAAGGAAGTGCAGCGTGAGCGGACAGCTCGACACCGCGTCGCCGTCGATCGGCGGTCCGCAGGAGGACGCCGCCCGTCACGCGTCGGCCGCGACGGGAGGCTCCTCCGGGGGCGTGCCCTCGAAGGACTCCCGCTCCGGGATCGCCCGCCTCATGCAGGGCTCCCTCGGCCGCAACGTCGGGCTGCTGCTCGCGCTGGTGATCCTCTGCATCGTCGGATTCGCGACCGCGGGGGAGCGCTTCGCCAGCGTCGACAACGTGCTCACGATCCTCCGCCTCGCCGCCGTCATCGGCGTGCTGAGCATCGGCATGACGTTCGTCATCACCTCCGGCGGCATCGACCTCTCGGTCGGCTCCGTGATGGGGCTCGCGACGGTCTGGGCGAGCACGGTCTCGACCCAGTACTACGCGGCCAACACCTCCTGGCTGGTGATCGTGCTCACCGCGGTCGTCGTCGGCCTCGTCTGCGGCCTGATCAACGGCGCGCTGATCGCCTACGGCCGGGTCGTCGCGTTCATGGCCACGCTGGCGATGCTCGTCGCCGCCCGCGGCTTCGCCGAGCTGATCTCGAACCGCCAGACGCAGGTCGTCACGGTCACGCCGTTCCTCGACTTCTTCCGCGCCGACGTGCTCGGCATCCCGGTGCTCGTGCTGATCTTCGTGGTCGTCGCCGTCGCCGGCTGGATCCTGCTCAACCGCACCACCTTCGGCCGTCGCACCATCGCGGTCGGCGGCAACCCCGAGGCCGCCCGCCTCGCCGGCATCAAGGTCCGCCGCCACACCATGTACGTCTACGGCCTCGCCGGGCTCACCGCCGGCATCGCCGCCGTCATGATGCTCGCCCGCACCACCGCCGGCAGCTCGACCAACGGCCTCCTCTACGAGCTCGACGCCATCGCGGCGGTCGTCGTCGGAGGCACGCTGCTGGCCGGCGGCCGCGGCACCATCGTCGGCACCGTGTTCGGCGTCCTCATCTTCACGACCCTGACCAACGTGTTCACGCAGAACAACATGTCGACCTCGACTCAGGCCGTCGCGAAGGGCGCGATCATCGTCGCCGCCGTCCTGCTGCAGCAGCGGTTCGCCGCCCGCGGCAGGAAGTCCTGACCCCGGGGCTCCGGCCCCGCTCCTCCACACACAGCAACCCACCCGACCACTCAGGTCACCTCTCCGCAGGACACGTGTGCCCTCGGACCCCTCGGATCGATCGAAGGAGATCACTTCCATGCCCGCACGCCCCTTCACCCGCAGCCGCCTCTCCCGCACCGCCCGACTCGGCTCGGCCGGCGTCGCCTTCGGCGCCGTCGCGCTGATGCTCACCGGCTGCATCTCGAACGCCCCGGTCGAGACCGGCAACGCCGCCTCCGGCGGGACCGCCGCCGCCGTGGCCGCCTCGGACAACGACGCCTCCGGCGACAACGTCGTCATCGGCTTCACCGCTCCCGCCGCCGACCACGGCTGGATGGGCGCGGTCAGCCGCGCCGCCATCGCCGAGGCCGAGAAGTACGACGACGTGGAGCTCCGCACCGCGGAGGGCACCAACGACGTCAACCTCCAGATCAGCCAGGTCGAGACCTTCATCAACGACGGCGTCGACGCGATCGTGCTCCTGCCGATCGACGGAGCGGCGCTCACGCAGGTCGCCACCCAGGCGATGGAGGCGGGCATCACCGTCATCAACGTGGACCGCGAGTTCTCCAGCCCCTTCGCCGCCCGGTCGACCATCCTCGGCGACAACTACGGCATGGGCGTCAGCGCCGGCACCTACATCTGCGAGGAGCTCGGCGACAACCCCGACGCCGTCGTCGCCGAGATCGCCGGCATCGACTCCCTCCCGCTGACCCAGGAGCGCAGCCAGGGCTTCTCGGACGCGCTCGAGGGCTGCGGACTCGACGTGGACAACCGCGTCGCCGCCGACTTCACCGTCCAGGGCGGAGAGCAGGCCGCGGCCAACCTCCTCCAGGCCGCGCCGAAGATCGACGCCATCTGGAACCACGACGACGACCAGGGCGTCGGCGTCCTCGCGGCGATCGACACCGCCGGACGCGACGAGTTCCTCTTCGTCGGCGGCGCCGGATCGGCCAACGTGATGCGCGCGATCGAGGCCGACGACTCCGTCGTCAAGGCCACGGTCGTCTACCCCTCGACCCAGGCCGCGGACGGCATCAAGCTCGCCCGCCTCGTCGAGCAGAACAAGTCGATGGCCGACACCAGCTCGCTCGGCGTCCCGCGCCAGATCCAGCTCTTCGCGCCGGTCGTCACCAAGGACAACGTCTCCGAGTACCTGCCCTCGGCTTTCGAGTCCTGATCGGCCCCACCAGCCCGGGTCGGCGCGGGAACCATCCCGCGCCGACCCCCACCTCGGCGCCGCCCCGGGATCACTGACGACCCGCCGCGCAGCGCCACCGGCATCCGCGAGAGGAGGAGGAGTGCAAGACACCGGCCCCAGGGCCGGACAGGAGGAGACCGGATCCGCTCAGTCGTGCGGACAGCGACGGACCCGGCCTCTGCGATGAACACCTCATTGAAGGAATCACATCACGCATGAATGGTAAGCGATCCTCGAGAAGAAGCATCAGGCGTCTTCTCGCACTCGGCATCGCCGGGATGGTGACGGTCTCCGGACTCACCGCCCTCGGCCTGCCCGCCTCGGCCCACGACGGAGTGGACCACGGTTCCGAGGGCGGAGCATCCGCTCTCGACTGGAGCAACTACGAGAAGGTCCTGCTGACGAAGAACGTCGGCGAGCCCCTCGACCTGGCCGTCCTCCCGGACAAGTCGGTCCTCCACACCGCTCGGAACGGCGAGATCCGCCACACCGACCCCAAGACCGGCACCACCCGTGTCGTCAACACGATCCCCGTGTACCAGAACTCGGAGGACGGACTGCAGTCCGTCGGCATCGACCCCGACTTCGCCGAGAACAAGTGGGTCTACCTCGTCTACGCGCCCCCCGGGAACACCCCGACCGGCGCGGCTCCGAACATGCTGCCCGAGGGCGCGACCGACAGCTACTGGGACCAGTGGAAGGGCATCAACCGCCTCTCCCGGTTCAAGTGGACCGGCTCGGGCCTCGACCTCGCGAGCGAGCAGAAGATCATCGACATCGAGACCCAGCGCGGGCAGTGCTGCCACGTGGGTGCCGACTTCGACTGGGACGCCGACGGCAACCTGTACCTCTCCACCGGCGACAACACGCCGGCGAGCGCTCCGGGTGCCGCGGGCTTCGCGCCGAACAACGACGCGCCCCGCATGAACCCGGGCTTCGACTCGCGTCGCGGCGCCGGCAACACGAACGACCTCCGCGGCAAGATCCTCCGGATCACCGTGCAGGAGGACGGCTCGTACACGATCCCCGACGGCAACCTCTTCCCGGTGGGAACCGAGAAGACCCGCCCCGAGATCTTCGTGATGGGCGTCCGCAACCCGTTCAAGATCGACGTCGACGCCGAGACGAACACCCTCTCCTGGGGCGACTACGGCCCCGACGCCACGAAGGCCGCTGCGGCCGACGGCGTCCGCGGCCCGATGGGCCTCGTCGAGTGGAATGCGACCGGACTGGACGAGCCGCACAACTCCGGCTGGCCCTACGTCCACGGACCGAACGCGCCATACAACGAGTGGAACTTCGAGACGTCGACGCCCCGCGGCTTCTTCGACCCGGAGAACCTGAAGAACAACTCGCGCTGGAACACCGGCCTCGTCGACATCCCGGACGCCAAGGCGGCGACCGTCTACTACGGCGACAACCCCGGCGACCAGCCGTTCGACGAGCTCGTCAACTTCGGGACCAGCACCGGCCAGGGCCCCATGGGCGGACCGGTGTACCACTTCGACGCGGACAACACCTCGACGTCGAAGTTCCCGGAGTACTGGGACAAGAAGACCTTCTTCGGCGAGTTCTCGCAGGACTACATCGCGGCGTTCACGCTCGATGAGGACCGCGCGGTCACGCACATCGAGGACTTCCTCCCCAACGCGGCGCTCAGCCAGGCCGCGCAGCCGATCCACGACAACCCGATGGACATGGAGTTCGGCCCCGACGGGTCGATGTACGTGATCGAGTACGGCGACGGATTCTTCCGCGCCAACCCCGACGCGGGCCTGTACCGGATCGACTACGCCGAGGGCAACAAGGCGCCGCAGGCCCGCTTCACCGCGACCCCCCTGTCCGCCTCGCAGACCCCGCTCGAGGTCACGTTCGACGCCAAGGGATCGACCGACCCCGAGGGCGACGCGCTCACCTACGACTGGGACTTCGACGGCGACGGCACCTTCGACGCCACCGGAGTGACCGTCAAGAAGACCTACACCGAGCTCGGACAGTTCACGGCCCGTCTGCGCGTCACCGACGCCAAGGGCAAGTTCAGCCTGACCTCGCGGGTCATCTCGGTCGGCAACCAGGCGCCGCAGATCCAGATCCAGACGCCCGGCAACGGCTCGTTCTTCAGCTGGGGCGACGCGATCCCCTACCAGGTGACCGGCAAGGACGCTGAGGACGGCGACCAGATCGTCAGCAGCCGCGTGGGCTGGACCTACGGCCTCGGCCACGACGAGCACGCCCACCCCGAGGTCACCGGCACCGGTGCCAAGGGAGCGTTCCCGACGTCCAAGGACTCGCCCGAGCACGGCCCCGGCGCGCTGCTGTACGGCACCGTCGTCGTGACCTACACGGACGGCGGCTTCAACGGCCTGCCCCCGGCTGCGGCCGAGGCGACGCTGCGGCTGAACCCGAAGACGCAGGAGGCGGAGCACGCCGCCCGTGAGGGCGTCCTGCCCTACGCGGACACCACCGCCAGCGGCGGCAACGCCGTCAGCGGACTCGGTGCGGGATCCTTCCTGCGCTGGGACCCGGTGAACTTCGCCAACCTGACCGGCGTCGTGGTCCGCGCCACCGGTGAGGGCACCGTCGACCTCCGCTGGAACGCTGCCGACGCAGCGCCCTTCGGAACGGCGACCATCCCCGCGGGAGCCGGCTGGAAGGACGTCCTCGTCCCCTTCGGCACCAACGTCCCCCGCGGCACCGGCTCGCTCTACGTGACCTCGCCCAGCGGCCTGTCGCTCGACTCCCTCACCTTCCAGGGTGCCGGCGCCGGTGACAAGACGGCTCCGACCGTCGCGGCGACCCTCGACCCGGCAGCGCCTGCGGGCGTCGGCGGCGTCTACAACAAGCCCGTGACCCTCGGCCTCACCGCCACGGACAACGGAGCGATCTCCACCGTCCAGTACTCCGCCGACAACGGCACGACGTGGACCACGGTCCGCGCCGTCAACGGCGCGTACACGGTCCCGTTCACCACGAACGGCGCCCGGACGATCCAGTACCGCGCCACCGACACCGGCGGCAACGTCTCGGCGGTCGGCACGGTGAAGTTCACGATCGACCTGGCCGCGGCGAACGCCCCGACCGCCGCGTCGACCACCACCGTGGCGCTCTCGGCTCCCCGCGTGACCTTCGGGGCACCCGGCGAGGCGACCGTCACGGTCACCGGTCAGGGTGGGAACCCCGGCGGAGAGGTCGTCCTCTACGAGGGCGCCACCGAGCTGGGCCGCGCGACGCTGAAGGACGGCAAGGCGACCTTCGCCCTGCCGAAGACCCTCGGCGCCGGCACCCACACCCTCCGTGCGGCGTACGGCTCGGACGCCACCTTCAAGGCCTCTGAGGGCACCGCCCGCCTGATCGTCTCGAAGGCCGCCTCGGAGCTCACCGCGACCGTCTCGCCCAACCCGGTCAAGCCGGGCGCCAGCGCGCAGGTCACGGTCGACGCGAAGTCCTCGACGGGTGTCGCCGGCACCGGTCAGGTGAGCGTGATGGTGAAGAGGAACCTCTCCACCGTCGCGATGCTCACCGGGACCCTCGACGAGAACGGGCACGTCGTGGTGACGCTCCCGAAGCTCGCGGCGGGCAGCTACAAGCTGACCGTCACCCACACCGCCACGGCGGACACCAACGCCGCGTCGGCGCTGCTGAACCTCACCGTCCAGCAGTAGCCCCCGCGCAGGGGCCGGCCGGCTCGACCGGGCCGGCCGGCCCCCCACCCCCTGCACCATCTGCCATTTCGAAGGAGAAATGATGCACCACCACCACGCATCCATCACGGCCAAGCCGATGAGCCGGCGCTCGCTGATGACGGCCCTGGCCGCATCGACCGTCGCGGTCGGCGTCGGAGCGGGAGCCCTCGCGGCGCCCGCGACGGCCGCCCCCGCGCCCTCGTCCGGATCCACGCGCCTGGTCCCGATCAACCGCATCGGCATCCAGCTCTTCAGCGTCCGCGACAAGGTCTCGTCGCTCGGCTTCCGGGCCGTCTTCGAGGAGCTCGGCCGCATCGGCTACAGCGAGATCGAGTTCGCCGGGTACACCCAGGGCAACGTCGGGGCGATCACCCCGCAGCAGATCCGCCAGCTGCTCGACGACAACGGCCTCCGCGCCGTCGGCTCGCACGTCGGCACCAACCTCCTCCGCTCGGAGCTGGGCAAGCAGATCGAGATCGCGCAGATCCTCGGCACGCCGCACCTCGGCACCGGCAACGCGCCCACCAACGTCAACACCAAGGCGGGCTACCTCGCCGCGGCGGAGGAGTGGAACAAGTGGGGCCAGCAGGTCTCGGCCGCGGGCATGAAGCTCTACCAGCACAACCACGCCGGTGAGTTCGGGTTCGCCACGGACGACCCCAAGACCCGCCTGTACGACCTCTTCTACGACAACACCGACCCGCGTCACGTGTACCTCGAGATGGACGTCTACTGGGCGTACGTCGGCAAGAAGCTCTACCCGGGCTTCGAGCCGCTCGACTACATCAAGCGCAACCCGCGCCGCTACCCGATCCTGCACCTCAAGGACGGCAAGACGAACAACGCCAACACCAACGGCTACGACATCGTCGAGTTCGGCGCGGGCAACCTGCCCTACCAGGCGTTCCTCTCGGAGCTGCGCGACCGCGGCCAGCGCTTCGGCGTCTGGGAGCAGGACACCGCTCCCACGCTGGCGACGCCGCCGAGCACGGGGAACTCCCTCGAGGCCGCTTCCCGCAGCTACTCCGCGATCGCTGCGCTCCGTGGCTGAGCGCACCCCGCGCCGCGCGCGCCGCACCGACAGCACCACCACCAGCACGACGCGCACGAGCGCACCGAGGAGAACCCCCATGAAGTGGAAGACGCCCACGGCGGTCCTCGCGGCCGCCTCCCTCGCGATGGTCGCCGCACCGTCCGCCTTCGCGGCGACGACGGACTGCACCACCGAGCTCGGGAACCAGACGATCACCGGAGACCTCAACGTCGGCGCGGGCCAGACCTGCGTGCTCGGCAACGTGACCGTCACCGGCAACGTCATCGTCGGCGACGACGCCTGGCTGGACGCCACCTCGGCGACCATCGGCGGCGACGTCATCGGCACCGACGCGTACGGCATCTCGATCGACGGCACCAGCGTCGGCGGAGACGTCGTGTCGTTCTCGGACGGCAGCCGCAACGGCTTCCTCTACCTGCGCGACCTCACGGTCGGCGGCATGGTCGAGGCCGGCGGGATCGACGTCGAGTTCAGCGACCTCTCGGTCGACGGCTCGGTCAGCACCGACGCGGCGAACTACGTCGACGTCGACCGCACCAGCGTCGGCGGCGACGCCACCTTCGCCGGCAGCGACTTCGGCGTGAACGTGCAGGGCGCCATCGTCGGCGGCTCGCTCGCCGTCACCGGCTCCTCGCGCGGCGTCCTCCTGGGCGCGAACGAGGACGGCTCGGCCTCGGCCCTCGGCAACACGGTGGGCGGGAACCTCACGCTCTCGGGCAACTCCGGCAACGTCCAGCTCGCGGGCTCGACGGTCGGCGGGCGCATCGCGCTCACCGACAACGCGCCGGCGGTCAACTTCGGCGCGGGCAACACCGCCGCCGGAGTCGACGGCACCTTCACGGGAACGGCGGCGGGCGCTGCGGCGGCCGGCGACCAGGCCGTGGCCGTCATCGTCCCCGAGGCCAACAAGGGCGAGCTGACCTGGACGCTCGAGGGCACCAGCAACCTGGTGAACCTCGGCGTCGCCGAGGAGCAGGGCGACCACTTCGCCGCCTCCGGTGAGCTCGTGCCGGTCCGCGTGACCGACACCCGCCTCAACGGCCCGGCCTGGTCGGTCACCGGCCAGCTGAGCGACTTCCGCTCCGGCGAGAAGACGTTCTCGGGCAAGCACCTCGGCTGGACCCCCGAGGTCCTGGAGAACACCGGCGGTGCCGTCGCGGGCGCAGCCGTCCCCTCCGGGTTCGACTCGGGCAACGGCCTCGCCACGCCCCGCGTCCTCGGCTCCGCCGCGGCGCAGCACCCGACCGGATCCTCGGTCCTGGGCGCCGACCTCGACCTGAAGCTCCCGCTCTCGGTCGGAACCGGCACCTACACCGCGACGCTGACGCTCACCGCGCTCGGCTAGCACCGGTGGGGCGGCCTCCGGGCCGCCCCACCCTCCCCCCGTCTCCCCGCGAGACGCCACTCCGGTCCGCCCCGCTCGGCGTGCCGCGCACCGGAGCGGCGTCCCGCGGGGAGGCATCCCCCCCTTGCAACGGAAGCCTGATCGATGTCGCTCATGCCACGCACCTCCCGCACCACCGCCGCCCTGCTGCTGATGACGCTCCTCGCAGCCGGCGGCCTCTCGGCTCAGGCGGGTGCCCAGGAGGCGGACCCCGCCTCCACGCCGGTCACCTGGGGGGTGCGCCCCGCCGACACCGAGCAGGGCAGCGAGCGGCCGAACTACGCGTACGCCCTCGATCCCGGCGGACGCCTCAGCGACGCCCTGATCGTCTCCAACTACGACGACGAGGAGCAGACGTTCCGCGTCTACGGCTCCGACGGCTTCATCACCGAGGCCGGCCAGCTCGACCTGCTCCCCGCCGCGGAGCCCTCGACGCAGCTCGGCAGCTGGATCGCGTTCCCCGAGCCCGAGGTCACCGTGCCCGCCGGCGAGAGCGTGCAGGTCCCGTTCGAGGTCGTCGTCCCCGAGGACGTGACCCCGGGCGACTACGCCGCGGGCGTCGTCTCCTCGATCCTGGTGCAGGGCGAGACCGGAGTCTCGGTCGACCGGCGCCTGGGCTCGCGCATGTACCTCCGCGTCGGCGGCGAGCTCGCCCCGCGCCTGTCGATCGACGGCCTCGCCGTCTCGTACGAGGGCGGCTGGAACCCCTTCGCCCCCGGCTCCGCGACCGTCGACTACACCGTGACCAACGCGGGCAACACCCGCATCGCGCCGGGCGCCGAGATCAGCGTCGCCGGCCTCTTCGGCCTCGCGCCGGTGTCCGCGACCGACCCGGAGCCGCTGCCCGAGCTCCTCCCCGGAACCTCCGTCTCGCGCACCGTGACCGTCGCCGGAGTCTGGCCGCTCTTCGTCGCGACCGCCCGCGCCGCGCTCTCGGGCACCGTCGTCACCGCCGACCAGGCCGCACAGGCCGACTCCGCCGTCGTCGTCCCCGACGTGCCGGTCGCCACCGCCGAGACCTCGGCCGCGGCCGTGCCGTGGAGCGCCGTGCTCCTCCTCGCCCTGCTCATCGGGCTCATCGTGCTGACCGTCGTCCGCCGCCGCCGCCGGGCCGCGGGGGAGCAGGCGCGCATCGACGCCGCCGTCGCCGCCGCTCTCGGCGCCCAGCCGGAGGACGCCGACCGCGCGGAGGTCCGCTCCTGACCGGGTGCGGCCGACGCGGTCCGCGGGGGATCGCGCCGGCGCGGCCCGCCGCCTCCGGGCGCGCGGCCGCCGCTCTAGCGGACCGCCCGCCCCTCGGCGCGCAGCTGCTCGAGGAAGCCGTCCACCACGGCGGGGCTGAGCAGGTGCCCGCGCAGCATCAGCGCGGCACCGCGCACGCCCCCGCTGCCGCCCAGCTCGGCGGTCACGACGTCGAGCCGCTGCGTCGCGAGGGGGAGAGAGCGCTCGTCGATCACCGAGCGCACGGCCGTCAGGATCTCCGGGCTGGCGAGGGCGACCGCGCCGCCCAGCACGATGACGGAGGGGTTCAGCAGGCTCACGCAGGTGGCCAGCACCTCGCCGAGCTGCAGTCCCGCGATCCGCGCCGCCTCGACGGCCTCGGGATCGCGCGCCTTCAGCAGGTCGATCAGCTCGCGCACCGACTGCACGTCGCGGCCCGCCCGGGCGAGCCCGGCGGCCAGAGCGGAGCCGCCCGCGACCGCCTCGAGGTCCCCCTCCTGACCGCCCGCCGCGGCCGGGGCCGTGCGCGGCACCTGGACGTGGCCGAGATCACCCGCGGAGCCGAGGGCTCCGCGCTGGAGCAGCCCGGACGAGACGATGCCCGCGCCGATGCCGGTGCCGACCTTCACGAACATCAGGTCGAGGGCGTGCGGGAAGCGCGAGGCCCGCTCACCGAGCGCCAGCAGGTTCACGTCGTTGTCGACGAGCACCGTGGTGTCGTAGCGCCGATGCACGAAGACGGGGATGTCGAAGCCGTCCCAGCCGGGCATGATCGGCGGGCGCACCGGGCGGCCGCTCGCGTGCTCCACCGGGCCGGGCACGCCGACCCCGATGCCCGCGAGGGCGGAGCGGTCGACCCCGGCCGCGGCGAGGATCCCGTCGCAGACGTCGAGCGCGTGCCCGAGCACCGCCACGGGGCCCTGCGCGATGTCGAGCTCCTCGCGGCGCTCGGCGATGATGCGGCCGTCGAAGTCGGTCAGCGCGATGGTCGAGTGCGCCGCGCCCAGGTCGATGGCCAGGAGCGAGCGGACGGCCGGGTCGAAGACGAGGCGCGCGGACGGGCGGCCGCCGGTCGACGGAGCGCGGTCGAGGTGCGCGATCAGTCCGAGCTCGAAGAACTGCTCCAGGCGCGTCATCACCGCGGTCCGCGCGAGGCCCGTCTCCTCGACCAGCTCGGCGCGGGTGCGCGGCCGACCGTCGGCGAACAGCCTCAGCATGTCGCCGGTCGCGGTACCCGCGCGCTCGGCCACGCTCAGCTCCTTCTCTCGGCCCGGAGGACGGGTTCGGGGGACAGCACACCTGAGGAAACCAGTCGACGCACGGTCGCGCAATCTCGGCGGGCCCTGCGTGCGGGTCCTGCGCAACACGGCCGGCCGGAGGCGCGACGCGCGCCCGGCCGCGGCCCCTCCCCACTCCGATCGCCCGGGTGCGCCCCGACGATCGCCGCTCAGCCAGCCCTTCCAGACAGGAGAGAACGATGACCTCGTCCGACACCACCACCACAGGCGCCCCCCGATCGAGCGGGCGCATCGGCCTCTGGCTGATCGGGGCCCGGGGCAGCGTCGCCACCACGGCCGCCGTGGGCCTGCACGCCATCGCCGCCGGAGCCGCGCCCAGCTCGGGCTGCGCCACCGCGACCCCCGCCTTCGAGGACGTCCCGCTCGCCGGGTTCGCCGACATCGTCATCGGCGGCCACGACGTCTCGCCGACCCCGCTGCTCGAGAAGGCCACGGGCCTCGCGGCCGGCGGCATGTTCCCGACCTCGGTCGTCGCCGAGGTGGCCGACCGGATCGACGCGACCGACGCCGAGATCCGCCTCGCCCCCTCCGACGCCGCGTCGCAGCAGGAGGAGATCGACCGCCGGGCCGCCGACATCGTCGCCTTCCGCGAGCGCCACGGCCTCGCCCGGGTCGTCGTGATCGACGTCGCCTCGACCGAGGTGCTGCCGGCCGACCGTCCCGAGTTCCACGACCTCGCCGCTCTGCGCGCCGCCCTGGCGCGTCCGGGCGAGCG
Source organism: Rathayibacter sp. AY1B4 (assembly GCF_002932815.1). Lineage (NCBI taxonomy): Bacteria > Bacillati > Actinomycetota > Actinomycetes > Micrococcales > Microbacteriaceae > Rathayibacter > Rathayibacter sp. AY1B4. The sequence goes on from NZ_PSWN01000019.1 coordinate 34,755, forward strand.
CCTCCTGCCGCCGAGCTCGATCGCCGCCCTCTCGGCCGTCGTCGCGGGCGCGGCCTACGCCTGCTTCACTCCCTCGACCGCGCTGGCCCTGCCGGCCCTGGAGGAGTGGGCCGCCGAGGCCGGGATCCCGATCGCCGGCCAGGACGGCAAGACGGGGGAGACCCTGCTCCGCAGCGTGCTCGCGCCGATGTTCACGGCGCGCGGGATGCGCGTGCTCTCGTGGGCGGGCGCGAACCTCCTCGGCGGCGGCGACGGGCAGACCCTCGCCGACCCGGAGGCGGTGCGCTCGAAGCTCGTCTCGAAGAACCGCGGACTCCGCAGCCTCCTCGGCGACGACGTCGTCACTCCGCTCCACATCGACAACGTCCCGGACCTCGGCGACGTCAAGACCGCCTGGGACCACGTGCACGCGGAGGGCTTCCTCGGCTCGCGGATCACGGTGCAGACGATCTGGTCGGCGTACGACTCGGCCCTCGCGGCGCCGCTGATCCTCGACCTCGCCCGCCTGCTGGCGCTCGCGGACGAGGCCGGCGTCTCGGGCCCGGTCGGCGAGCTCGGCTTCTTCTTCAAGGACCCGTGGGGCAGCGACGTGCACGGCTTCGCCGAGCAGACCGCGGAGCTGGTGGCCTGGTCCGCCCGCACCGGCGCCCTCGTCGCCGAGCGCCGCACCCCGGTGACGAGCGGGACGCGGAGCGATGGCTGAGCTGCGCGACTACCTCGAGCTCGTCCGCGCGAAGGCCGCGCTGACCGTGATCGGCGACACCGTCGCGGGCGGAGCGTGGGCGGGCCGCGGAGTGGGAGCGCGCACGGTCGCGCTCCCGCTGTCCTCCGCGCTGCTCTACTCGGCGGGCATGGCGCTCAACGACTACGCGGACGCCGAGCTCGACGCCCGGGAGCGGCCCGAGCGGCCGATCCCCTCGGGGCGCATCCGGCGCTCGGCGGCGCTGGGCACGGCGGCCGCGCTGACCGCGGCGGGGATCGCCGTGGCGGCCGTCGTGGACGGGCGGCGCTCGCTCGCGCTCTCGCTGCCGCTCGCGGCCGGGATCTGGTCGTACGACCTGCTCGCGAAGCCGACTCCGCTGGGCCCGGTCGTGATGGCGGCCTGCCGCGGTCTCGACGTGCTGCTCGGCGCGGGCGTCGACGGCGTGCGCGCGGCGGCCCCCGCCTCCGCCGCCGTGGCCGGGCACACGCTCGGCGTCACCGTGCTCTCGCGCGGCGAGGTGCACGGCACCACCCCGGTCGCGGCGGGAGCGGTCTCGGCCGGGACCGTGGCTATCGCGCTGTCCACCGCGGCCGGCGCTCTGGCCGAGCGCCGGGCCGCCCCCGCCGCGGTCGTCGCCGCGGGCCTCGGGCGCTGGCTCCTGCTCGTGCTCACCGCGCAGCTGCAGTCCGTGCGGACGCCGACGGCCGCGGCCGCGCGGACGGCCACCCGCGCGGGCATCACCGGGATGATCCCGCTGCAGGCCGCGCTCGCCGGTCTGAAGCGTCCCGAGCTGGGGGCGGCGCTGCTCGCGCTCGACGCGATCGGCTCCCTCCTGCTCCGCCGCCCGCGGACGGCGGACATCACATGAGCGCCACCGGACCCGTCCTCGGCTACGGCACCAACGGCTTCGCCGACCACACCCTCGACGATGCGCTCACGGTGATCCACGCCGCGGGGTACCGCGCCGTCGCGCTCACCCTCGGGCACCCGCACCTCGATCCCTTCGCGGCCGACTGGCGCGAGCGGACGCTGGCGCTCCGGTCGCGGCTCGACGAGCTGGGCCTGCGCGTGGTCGTCGAGACGGGCGCGCGGTACCTGCTCGACCCGTTCGCGAAGCACCGCCCCACGCTGGTCGACGAGGAGGCCGGCCCCCGCGTCCGCTTCCTCGAGCGCGCGATCGAGATCGCCGCGCTGCTGGGCGCCGACGCCGTCTCCCTCTGGTCGGGGGTCGTGCCGGCGGGCGCCGATGCGGCCGCGGCCTGGCGGCTGCTCGTCGAGCGGATGCGCGGCGTCGTCGCGACGGCCGAGCGCCACGGCGTGCGGCTGGCCGTCGAGCCCGAGCCGGGGATGCTGGTGGAGACGGTCGCCGACGCGCTGCTGCTGCGCCGCGAGCTCGGCGACCCGGAGTCGGTCGGTCTGACGGTCGACCTCGGCCACTGCGTCGTGGTGGAGCCGGACGGCGTGGTCGGAGCCCTCCGCAGCGCCAGGGACCTGCTGCTGAACGTGCAGGTCGACGACATGCTCCCGGAGCGGCACGAGCACCTCGAGCTCGGCACCGGATCGCTCGACCTCGCGGCCGCCTTCGCGACCCTCGCCGAGATCGGCTACCGCGGGATCGCCGCCGTCGAGCTGCCCCGGCACTCGCACGACGCGCCCCGCCTGGCCGTGGCGAGCCTCGCCGCGATGGAGGAGGCGCTCGGCGGCGCCTCCTCGCACGCCGAGCACCCGTGGACCGCGGCCGCCCGCGCCGCCGTCCTCGAGCGCCCGACGCGGATCGAGCGCTTCTTCCCCGCCGCGGGCCGCGAGGCCGGACGCGAGCCGCTCCGGCCCGCCGAGGACCCGCACGGCCTCGTCCACGGCACGCACGACGACGCGGCCCGCGCCGCCCTGGTGCAGGCCGCCGCGCAGGCGCTCGGCGACGACGACCTGGCCGCTCTCCTCCTCCGCCTCTACCGGGGCGGGGACGGCGCCGAGCGCCGCGGAGTGCTGGCCGGGCTGAACGCCCTCGGCGACCCGGGACCGGCGACGACCCTCGCCGGCCTCGAGCTGACCGCCGACGCCCTGCGCGCCAACGACACCCGGCTCGTCGCCGCGGCGATGGGCTCCTTCGCCCGCCGCCACCTCGACGCGCACGCCTGGCGGCACGGGGTGCTCAAGCTCGTCTTCCTCGGCGTCCCGCTCGCGGCGGTCGCCGGGCTGGAGGAGCGCAGCGACGCCGAGCTGCGCGCGATGGCCGGCCGCTTCGCCGACGAGCGCCGCGCGGCCGGGCGCCCGCTCCCGGACGATCTGGCGGTGCTCCTGCCGAGCTGACCGCCCCCGAACGCCGCCCCGACCGCGGGGCACCACCACCGATGAGAAAGGCGCGACGATGCGCATCTTCGACCCGCACATCCACATGACCTCCCGCACCACCGACGACTACCAGGCGATGTTCGACGCCGGCGTCCGCGCGGTCGTCGAACCCTCCTTCTGGCTCGGCCAGCCGCGCACGAACGTCGGCTCGTTCACGGACTACTTCGACGCCCTGATCGGCTGGGAGCGCTTCCGCGCCGCGCAGTTCGGCATCCGCCACCACTGCACCATCGGGCTCAACCCGAAGGAGGCGAACGACCCGCGCTGCCGGGCCGTCCTGCCCGAGCTCGACCGCTACCTCGCCAAGGACGGCGTCGTCGCGGTCGGCGAGACCGGCTACGACTCGCTCACCCCCGAGGAGGACCAGGTCTTCCGCCAGCAGCTCGAGCTCGCCGGCGAGCACGGCCTCCCCGCGATGGTGCACACCCCGCACCGCGACAAGGAGTCGGGCACCCGCCGCACCCTCGAGGTCGTCGCCGACTCGGGGCTCGAGCCCGGGCGGGTCCTCGTCGACCACCTCAACGAGGTCACCGTCGACGCGGTCCGCGACTCCGGCTGCTGGATGGGCTTCTCCATCTACCCCGACACGAAGATGGACGAGACCCGCCTGGTGACGCTGGTCGAGCGGATCGGGCTGGACCGCGTGCTGGTCAACTCCGCCGCCGACTGGGGCCGCTCCGACCCGCTCACGACCGCGAAGACCGGCCGCCTCCTCCTCGTCGCCGGCTTCAGCGCGGGCGACGTGGACCGGCTGCTCTGGCAGAACCCGGTCGAGTTCTACGGGCAGAGCGGACGCCTGGACCTCTCGCCCGTCGCGGGCTTCGACGTGCAGGAGTCGGCCGGCCGCACCTTCGAGGGCAACTCCGTGCTCCGGGGCGCGCCGCGCGTGGCGGAGGTCGTGTGATGCACCTCTCCTACTGCACCAACGTCCATCCCGCCGAGGACCTGGCCGGAGTCGTCCGCCAGCTCGACGTGTACGCCGGACCCGCGCGCGTGGCCGCCGGGCTCGCCCTGGTCGGAGTCGGCCTGTGGATCCCGCGCGACCTCGCGGCCCGCCTGGTCGCCAGCGCCGAGGACCGCGCCGTCCTCCGCGCGGCCCTGCAGCGCAACGGCCTCGAGGTGCGCACGCTCAACGCCTTCCCGTACGCCGCGTTCCACGCCGAGGTCGTGAAGCTCGACGTCTACCGCCCCGACTGGACCACGCCGGAGCGCCTGCAGTACACGATCGACTGCGCGCGGATCCTGGCCGACCTGCTGCCCGCCGGCGCCGACGGCAGCATCTCGACGCTGCCGCTGGGCTGGCGCGAGGGCTGGGGACGGGAGCAGGACGAGGCCGCCTGCCGGAACCTCGCCCGGCTCGTCGAGGAGCTGCGCGACCTGCGCCGCTCCACCGGCCACGCGATCCGCCTGGCGATCGAGCCCGAGCCCGGCTGCATCCTCGACACCGTGGACGACGTCGTCGACTGGCTGCACCCGCGCATCGGAGTGGTCGACCCGGCGTACGTGGGCGTGTGCCTCGACACCTGCCACCTCGCCGTCTCCTTCGCCGACCCGGTCTCGGCCGTGCGCCGCATCCGCGACGCGGGCCTGCGCGTGGTCAAGGTGCAGGCCTCGGCCGCGCTCCACCTGGAGGACCCCTCGGGCCGCGCCGCGCTCACGCCGTTCGTCGAGAAGCGCTACCTGCACCAGACCCGCGAGAACGGGATCGACGGGGTGCTCCGCGTCGACGACCTGCCTGAGGCGCTGGACACGCTCCCCGGCACCGGCCCGTGGCGCGTGCACTTCCACGTGCCGCTGCACCACCGGCCGGAGGCGCCGCTCTCGGCGACCACGGCCGTCCTGGCGGAGGCGGTCTCGGCGGTCGACGCCGCCTGGCCGTACGACGAGATCCACCTCGACGTCGAGACCTACACCTGGTCGGTGCTCGCCGACGCCCCGAGCGACCTCTCGACGGGCATCGGCGCCGAGCTCGCCTGGGCGGCCGCGCACCTGCTCACGCCCGCCTCCCGAGAGGCGCTGCTGGCGCCCCTCCTCCCGCAGGCGGCGGCGCTGTGAGGCCCGTGCTGCTGCTCGACGTGGTCGGGCTGACCTCGACGGCGCTCGCCGACATGCCCCGCCTCTCGCGGCTGGCCCGCGGGGGCGGGCGCCTGCCGCTGGACACGGTCCTGCCCGCGGTCACCTGCAGCGTGCAGTCGACCATGCTCACCGGCTCGATGCCCGCGCAGCACGGGATCGTCGGCAACGGCTGGTACTTCCGCGACCTCGGCGAGGTGCACCTGTGGCGCCAGCACAACCGCCTGGTCACGGGGGAGAAGGTCTGGGAGACCGCGCGCCGGCTGAGCGGCGAGCCGTACCGCGCGGCCAACATCGGCTGGTGGTACGCGATGGGGGCGTCGACCGACGTCACCGTCACTCCGCGCCCGATCTACCACGCCGACGGCCGCAAGTCGCCGGACGCCTACGTGCGCCCGCCGGCGCTGCACGACGAGCTGGTCTCGCGCTTCGGCGCCTTCCCGCTGTTCCAGTACTGGGGGCCGACCGCGTCGCTCCGCTCGACCCAGTGGATGGTCGACGCGACCCGGCACGTGCTGGCCGGAGACGGGTCCGGACCGCCCGAGCTGACCACGGCGTACCTGCCGCACCTCGACTACGACCTCCAGCGCTTCGGACCGGACTCGCCCGAGGCGCGCCGGGCCGCGTCGGAGCTCGACGTGGTGCTCGCTCCGCTGCTCGACGACGCGGAGGCGCTGGGCGCCTCGGTGATCGTGGTCGCCGAGTACGGGATCGCCGACGCCGACACCCCGGTCGACGTGAACCGGGCGCTCCGCCGCGAGGGCCTGCTCGAGGTCTACGTGCAGGACGGCCGCGAGCAGCTGGACCCGTGGACGTCGCGCGCGTTCGCCGTCGCCGACCACCAGGTCGCGCACGTCTACGTGCAGGACGCGGCGGACCTGCCGCGGGTGCGCTCGATCCTCGAGGGGCTCGACGGCGTCGACGAGGTGCTCGACCAGGAGGCGCAGGCCCGCTACGGCCTCGACCACGAGCGCTCGGGCGAGTTCGTCGTGGTCGCCCGGCCGGGGGCGTGGTTCACCTACTACTACTGGCTCGACGACGACCGCGCGCCCGACTTCGCCCGCGGCGTCGACATCCACCGCAAGCCCGGCTACGACCCGGCCGAGCTCTTCTTCGATCCGGCCGACCCGCTGGTGAAGGCGAAGGCGGCGGGCAACCTCGCCAAGAAGGCGCTGGGGCTGCGCTACGCGATGAACCTGGTGCCGCTGGACGCGTCGCTCGTGCGCGGCACGCACGGGAGGCTGCCGTCCTCGTCGGCCGACACCCCGCTCGTGCTGGCCTCGGACGCGGACCTGCTGCCGGCCGGAGCCGCGTCGCTCCCGGCCACCGCGGTGCGCGACCTGGTGCTCGCGGCGCACGGCCCGGCCCTCGCGAAGGAGGCGTCGGCGCTCGCGCGCTGAGGGAGGGGACGCCCGGCGGCCTGCGCTCGTGTGCGGGCTGCCGGGTGTCGGCGGATCAGCCGGGGTCGCCGCGGACCTTGCGAGCTCAGGCGAGCTCGCCGCGGGCCGCAGCGGGCTCAGGTCCTCGCCGCCGGCCCCGGGCGGCCGGGGGCTCAGCGCGGCACGAGCCCGGTGAGCCGCGCCGTCAGCCGCTCGACGGGGCCCGCACCGAGGAACCGCCACCACAGCACGGCGGCCGTGCACAGCCCGAGCACCAGGGCGAGAGCGGCGAGCGGAGTGTCGGCGGAGTAGCCGAGGCCCGCCCGCGCGAGCGCTGCGACGAGCGCCACCTGCAGCACGTAGACCGAGAGCGCGAGCGTGCCGATCGCCCGGAGCGGCACCAGCAGCCGCTGGACAGCGGGGGAGCGCGACGAGGTCAGCAGCACCACCGCGACGTAGGCCAGGAGCACGAGCCCGAGGTCGTGCAGAGTGTCCGGGAGGCTGCCGGAGGGCGACTCCACGCCGAGCAGGAGCGCGACCAGCGGCCGCACCGGGTACGCGACGACCGCGACCGCCGCGAGCATCGGCAGCAGCCGGTCGCGCTGCGCGCCGTGCCGCAGCAGCAGGGCTCCGAGGAGGAAGAAGGGGAGCAGGTTGGTCGCGCGGTAGCTCGGCCCGGTGAAGAGCCAGAGGGCGAGCGGAGAGCCGGGTGCGGCGGCGGCGACCGCGGCGTTCGCGGGCCCGGCGGCGAGCGCGAGCACAGCGGCCAGCGCGGCGATGATCCGGGAGCGGAGGAGCAGCAGCGGCGTGCCGAGCACGAGCACGACGCCGAGGTACTGCAGCACGATCGCGATCCAGCTGCCCCAGGTCTCGAGCCAGACCCCGAGTGCCACGAGCACCGCACCGCGGATCGCGTTCCGCAGCAGCACCCGCCCGGGCGAGGCACCGGGCCGCGCGAGCACCAGGGCCGCCGACATCCCCATCACCAGCGCGAACAGCGGCGACGCGAGATCGTTGACGTTCCACGCCAGGAACCCGACGACCCCCGTGCGCGCGCTCGGCACGAGCGGCATCGCGTGCGCGACGAGCATGGCAGCCACCGCCACTCCGCGCAGCACGTCGGGAGCGACCAGTCGGTCGTGCCGGAGTCGCGGAGCCGTCGCAGTCATCCCGCGAGAGTAGGCGCGCCCCCGCCGCCGCGCCCCGCGCGAGCGCACCTCGCGCCACCGGCCGTCCGCTGGGCCGTCCGCCGGGCCGTCCGCCGGGCCGTCGGCCGCGGCGCCGCCCGCTCCGCCGACGTGCGCTGCTGTCTGCTCCCCTCCGCCGGCCAGGGCCTCCGGCCGCCCGCTCCCACCCGTCGCCGACCGGCCGCGGCGCCGCCCGCTCCGCCGACGTGCGCTGCTGTCCGCTCCGCTCCGTCGGCCCGGCCTCCGGCCGCCCGCTCCGATCCGTCGCTGACGGCCCGTTCCGTCCTCCCGCACGGGCCGTTCGTGACGGATCGACGCCCGGCGCCCTCCGGCAGGCCCGCGCTCGCTCCGCATGCGGCGCCCAGTCGCGCCCGGCCCGCTCCGATCCGTCGCGGACGGCCCGTCCTGCGCTCCTCCGCAGGCCGTGAGCGACGGATCAGCGCCCGCCCGCGCCGCCGCCTCGCGCGGATCCCCGCCGCGATGCCCCATCCGTGCCCCCGGCCTGCTCCGATGCGTCACGAACGGCTCCTTCCGTCCTCCCGAAGCGACCGTTCGTGACCCTTCGACGCCCGCTCGTCCGCACGCGCGCTCGCGCCGCCGCCTCGCGCTCGGCGCCGCCGCGACGTCCCGGCCTGCTCCGATGCGTCGCGAACGGCTCCTTCCGTCCTCCCGAAGCGACCGTTCGTGACCCTTCGACGCCCGCTCGTCCGCACGCGCGCCCGCGCCGCCGCCTCGCGCGGATCCCCGCCGCGATGCCCCGGCCTCGCCCCGGCCTGCTCCGATGCGTCACGAACGGCTCCTTCCGTCCTCCCGAAGCGGCCGTTCGTGACCCCTCGACGCCCGCTCGTCCGCACGCGCGCCCGCGCCGCCTCGCGCTCGGCGCCGCCGCGACGTCCCGGGCTCGCCTCGGCCTGCTCCGATGCGTCACGAGCGGTCCCTTCCTCCCTCCCGAAGCGACCGTTCGTGACCCCTCGGCGCCCGCCCGCCCGCGGGCGGCCTGCACTCGGCCCGCACCGAGCACGACCGGGCATGCTGGACGGATGACCGACGCCGCCCCGTCCCCCGACCGCCCGCGCCGCGCCCGCAGCCAGCACGTGCTCACCGTGCTGCGGACCGAGCGCCTCACCGGCCACCTGGTCCGCGTGCACCTCGGCGGCGACGGGCTCGACGCGTTCCTCGCCGAGTCCGACCCCGAGCGCCTCGCCGCGACCGACCGCTACGTGAAGCTCCTGCTCCCGCCGCGCGGCTCCGACCTCCAGCCGCCCTTCGACCTCGACGCGCTCCGGGCGAGCGTCGCCCCCGAGCAGCTGCCCGTGCGCCGCACCTACACCGTCCGCTCGGTCGACCTCGAGCGGCGCTCGATCGCCGTCGACTTCGTCGTGCACGGCGACGAAGGGGTGGCGGGACCGTGGGCGCTCGCCGCGGCTCCCGGCGACCGGATCGCGCTCTCCGCGCCCGGCGGCGCCTGGTCGCCGAGCGCCGACCCCGAGGCCGTGCACCTGCTGCTCGGCGACGACTCCGCTCTGCCGGCGATCGCCTCGGCCCTCGAGGGGATGCCCGCGCACGCGCGCGGCCTGGTCCTGATCGAGGTCGACTCGGCCGCCGACGAGCTCGATCTTCCCGCTCCCGCCGGAGTGGAGGTGCGCTGGCTGCACCGCGGCGGTCTCGAGGCCGGCCGGGCGCTGGTCGCGGCCGTCCGGGCCGAGCCGAGGCCCGAGGGCGTGCTCGAGGTCTTCGCGCACGGCGAGCGCACCGCGATGAAGCAGCTGCGCGCCCTCCTGCAGGACGAGTGGGGCGTGGAGCGCCGGGCGCTCTCGCTCTCGGCCTACTGGGCTCTCGGCCGCGCCGAGGACCGCTTCCAGGCCGAGAAGCGCGAGCCGGTCGGCGCGATCTTCGCCGACTGACGCGGGAGCGCACTCCGTTCACACACCTCCGGGAAGGGACCAGCCTCGGACCCACCTCTACTCCGGTCCCCACGACCGGACCGTCCGATGGCGGTCCGGCCCTGCGCCGCGCGGTGCTCGCCTCCTGGACCGCGATCCCCGAGCGCATCCTGCCGAGCTCCGAGCTCGGGCAGTCGGCGACGCAGTGGTGTGCGACGAACCTGCAGAGCCCCAACGGCGAGGCCGGGCCGGCGGAGGTCTCGCACCTCGACGCGCGCGGCGACGCCGCCTCGATGATCTACCGCTTCGACGACTCCCTCTACTACTGCCTCAGCGCCGGGAACGGCGCGGGGATGTGGGAGATGGCGGACGCCGCACCGGCCGGCCCCCTCGCCGCGGACGCCGTCCAGCTCAGCTCGGCCGGAACCTTCGGAGAGGGGGACGCCGCTCTGATCTACGCGGTCGGCTTCGCGGGCGCGGACGTGGAATCGGTGGTGCTGAACGAGGCCGGCGTCGAGCCGGTCGTCGCGACCCTCGAGGGCGGCTCCTGGACCGCCTGGTGGCCCTCGTCCGACGGTCTCGCCGCCGGGCCCGCCGGCACGGTCACGATCACCACCCGGGACGGCTCGAGCCGCGAGGTTTCCGTCGACTCCCTCTACCGCCCGTGAGCGGGCCGCGGCACTCCCGTTCGGACGGGCCGGAGCAGGAGGGGACGGGTGCGCGCGTCCTGTCCACGCGCTTCACCGACGTCCACTACCTCGACGAGGGACCGGAGGACGGCACTCCGCTCGTGCTCGTGCACGGCTTCCCCGACGTCCCCGCCACCTGGGACGGCGTCCTGGAGCTGCTTCCCCCCGGGCTCCGGGTGGTGCGCCCCTTCCTGCGCGGGGTCGGGCGGACCCGTGTCGTCGACCCCGGGGCGCGGTCCGGGCAGGTGGCCGCGCTGGCCACCGACCTGCTCGATCTCCTCGAGGCGCTCGACCTCGGGCCTGTCGTGCTCGTCGGCCACGACTGGGGAGCGCGGACCGCTCACGCCGTCGCGGCGCTCGTGCCCGAGCGGGTCGGCGCACTGGTCACCCTCGCCACCGCGTACGGACCGTCGAGCGAGCTGAGCGGCGGCGAGGTCCTCGACGACGCCGCCGCGGCCTGGTATCGCTACTGGCTCTGCACGGCCGCGGGAGCGGAGGCGTTCCGGGGCGACCCGGCGCAGCTCGTCCCCTGGGCCTGGCGGGAGTGGTCGCCTCCGGGCTCCCTCCCGCCGGAGGCCCTGGAGGAGGTCCTCGCGGCGACGGCGACCAGCGGCTTCGCCGACACGGTCGTCGACTACTACCGGCACGGCGCCGGGGAGGCGCCCGGCCGGGCCGTGTACCGCGCCGCGCAGGAGGCCCTCGACGCCTGGCCGCGCATCGACGCGCCGACGACATTCCTCCTCGGGACGGCCGACGGCTGCGAGACGCCCGCCCTCGCACGGGCGAACGGCCGGTACTTCTCCGCAGGCCGGGAGCTGATCGAGCTCGACGGCGTCGGCCACTTCGTGCAGCGCGAGGCCCCCGGGGCGGTCGCGGCCGCGATCCTCCGGCACCTCCGACCGCTCGTCCCCTCACCCGCACCTCCCGGGACGCGCTAGAGCGTCTCCGGCCGCGGACGGTCCGTGCCCACCCCGCGGACGCTCCTGCTGGAGGCCGCGAGGAGCGAGGCGACGAGGACGACCGCGGCGCAGCCGAGCAGGGTGCGGTCGAGCCCGACGAGGTCGGCGAGCGGGCCCACGAGCGCCTCCCCGAGCGGCACGGCGAGGAAGGAGCCGACCATGTCGTAGGAGTAGACCCGGGCGAGCGCCTCGCGGGGGACATGGGTCTGCAGCGACTGGTCCCAGGCGATGGCGAAGATCTCGAGCGCGACTCCGCCGAGGGCGAAGGCGAGGAGGAGGGCGGGGAGCGCCGGGACGGCTCCGAGGGCGGCGACCGGGACGGCCGTCACCGCCATGAGGGCGACGCCCGCCCCCAGCGCCCGGCGGGGCCGCCAGCGCAGCGCGATCACGGCCCCGATCACCAGGCCGACGGTCTGCGCGGCGATCACGAGTCCCCATGCCGCTCGGCCGAAGGACCGGTCGGCGACGACCGGGCCGAGGACCGTGGTCGCGCCGACGAACGCGGCGTTGACGGCGGTGAACTGCGCCACGACGATCCACACCCAGCGCCGGCTCGTGAACTCCCGCCACCCCTCGCGGAGGTCGGCGAGGGCGGAGGCGCCCGGGCCCGAGCGGACCGTCCGCGGCAGCCGCACACGGGAGTAGAGGACCGCGGCCAGGGCGAAGCCCGCGGCGTCGACCGCCAGCCCCCACCCGGGACCCACCAGTGCGACGAGCGCGGCCCCGCCCGAGGCGCCGACGATGCTCCCGGCGTTCAGGCCCAGGCGGAGCAGGGCGTTGGCTGGGCGGAGCTCGCCGACCGGCACCGTCTCGGGGACGAGGGCGGCCGCGGCGGGCAGGCTCATCGCCGCGACGGCGCCGTTGAGCACGCTGAGCACGACCAGGGCCGCGACGGTCGCCGTCCCCGTGATCACCGTCACGGCGACCGCGGCCTGAGTGGCTGCTGCCGCGAGCGAGGTGCCGACGAGGATCACGGAGCGGGGGAGCCGGTCGGCGAGGACGCCGCCGAGCAGCAGGACGGCGACGTTGGCGAGGGAGCGCGCGGCGACGACGAGTCCGAGGTCCGTCGGCGAGCCCGTCAGGTCCAGCACGGCGAAGGCCAGGGCGATCGGAGCGACGGCGTTGCCGAGGACGCCGGTCGTGCGGGCGGCGAGGAGCCAGCGGAAGGGGCCGTGCGCAAGAGGACCGTGCGCCAGCGGCCCGCGCCCGTCGCGGGTCACGGCCGGCGGAGCGGGAACATCGCGGTCGTCATCGACACCGGCGCGGTACCGGGCGTCCTCGGCGGCCGGGCCGCCGCGTGCAGCAGGGCGGACGCCTCCCCGACGTGCCGCACCACCCGCCGCCAGACCTCGGGGTCGACCCAGAGCTCCGCGTCCGTCGAGAGCTGAGGACCGTCCGCCCGGCTCGACGAGCGCCGCCGGAGCTCCTCGATCAGGGCCTCGAGGTGCAGGTCCCGCTCCTCCTCCGGCCCGGCGTCCACTGACGCGGTCACGTCGAAGGGCCTTCCGGAGGCCTCGTGCCGGTACCGCTTCGCCTCGCCGCCCCGCAGGCGCACGGTCTCGACGACGGCCACGAGCCCGGCGCGCTCCAGCACGCGGAAGTGGTAGCTCGCCGTCGCCTGCGACAGCTGCAGCTCGCGGGCGGCCTCCGCGGCGCTCATCGCCGCTCCCGTCACCAGGGACAGCAGGCGGAGGCGGATCGGATGCGCGGTGGCGCGCAGCTCGTCGAGAGAGGACATGCGGCCATGGTGACCGGCGGCTCCCGCACCGTCAAACAGGGCTTTGGGGGTGGGGCGGCGCTCGCCGGGCCGCTCTCGCGAGCGATCCGGAGGCTCCACCGGCGCTTCCGGGCTGCTCGCTCACCCCGGCGATCCGGGATCGGGGCCCGGAGTCGTCCTCCGGGCCCCGTCGCTCAGACCTGGGCGGTGCCGCTGTCCTCGACCGGCCCGGACGCGTCCGACTCCTCGGTGATCTCGGTGTCGGTCTCGTCGGCGCGGTCGCGGAGCGCGTCGGCCATCGCGCCGGCGCCCTCGGCTCCGTGGTCGTGCTCGACCTGGTCGATCAGGCCGCCGAGCTTCTCGTCGTTGCTGGCGTCCTCGGCTCCGTCCATCACGGGGCTGTTCTGCTCGTTGTCGCTCATGGCGCTCCTCCTGGGTCGACCGGCCTCTGCGCCGGTGGTCCGACGCTACGCGCGCGGCCCGTGCGGTGCAGGTGATCGACGGGAATCGGCCAGTCCGGTATCGAGCGCTCGATGGGCGTTCCCGGTCATCCCCGAGTCGAGCGGATATCGCTTTCCACCCTCCGGAGAAGTGAGCGGATATCGCCTGTCGAATGAGCCCCTATCGCTTTCCGGCGAGGTGAACAGTTCTCTCAGAGAAGTGCCCCTCGGAGACCCTCCCTGCTATGATCGGGCGACTTCTGCACCAGGGACCGGGGGGTCGTTCTCGGCGGACGATCGATCATCCACACGCCTGTTATCTCGATCATCACCAGTGAAGGCGCGTATGGCTTCGTATCTCTTCGTCTGCTCCGGCGGCGGGCATCTCAAGGAGATGTTCGCCCTCTCGGGGCTCCTCGGAGTCGACCCGGAGGAGCAGCACTGGGCGACCGTCGACAGCGCCCTCAGCCGCACCCTCCTCGCCGACCGGCGCGTGACCCACCTCGCCGATCCGCCGCCCCGCGCCGTGGTGCCGGTGCTCCGCAACGCGATGATCGGCCGCTCCCTGCTGGCCCGCGGGTCCTTCGACGCCGTCTTCAGCACCGGCGCCAGCCCCGCCCTCTCCTTCCTGCCGCTCGCGGCCTCGCGCGGCATCCCCGCGCACTACATCGAGAGCGCCGCCCGCGTGCTCGGCCCGTCGATGACCGGTCGGATCCTCGCCCGGGTCCCCGCCGTCTCGACCTACACCCAGTACCGCTCCTGGGCCGACGACCGCTGGAGCTTCGGCGGCTCGATCTTCGACACCTACCGCGTCGAGGACGTCGTCCCGCAGCCGATCCGCCGCGCCGTGGTCTCGGTCGGCACGCAGGACGGCTACCCCTTCCCCCGCTTCTTCGCCGCGCTCGCGCCGCTGCTCGAGGGCGTGGAGGTGCTCTGGCAGACCGGAGCGAACGACGTCTCCGGGCTCGGGATCGACGGCCGCCACTCCGTGCCGCACGACGAGCTCAACGCCGCGATGAAGGCGGCCGACGTCGTCATCGCGCACGGGGGAGTGGGCACCGCGCTCAGCGCCATCGAGCAGGGCCGGGTGCCGATCCTGGTCCCGCGCCGCGCCTCGTTCGGCGAGCACGTCGACGACCACCAGGTGCAGATCGCCACGCGCCTGGCCGACTCCGGCCTCGCGGTCACCGTCGACATCGAGGGCCTCTCCCGCGAGACGCTCGAACTCGCCGCGGCGAGGCGGGTCGTCTCCGCCGATTCCGCCGTGCCCTTCGTGGTGCACGAGACGGCCGAGAAGTCCTCGGGCCTCTCCCGCCGACTCTTCCCCTCCTCCCGCTGATCCCCGCCCGAGCGACCAGACGTGATGAGAACGACATCCACGCGTCATCCGCGGCCCGTACACTCTCGAATGGGTTGGGGGGCCGGACGTCACTTCATGTGCGTCGAATTCGGAATGGTCGGCCGACTCGACACTGATGGCGAAAGCTCCGAAGGATTCTCGATATGACTGACACCCCGCGCGGCCTCTCGCGCCGCCTCCTGCTCGCCGCCTCCGCTGTCGGAGCCGCCGCGACCGCCTCCGCTCTCGTAGCGACCCCGGCGCTCGCCGCGCCGAACTACAGCGTGATCCCGAAGCTCCCGGGCGAGGTCTCGCGCCTCGACACCGCGATCTCGAGGAACGGAAGGAAGCCGTACGAGATCATCGACGTCAAGATCGGCAACGACTCCACCCGTCTCTTCGTCCCGCACTCGGCGAAGCCGAATTCAGGCTCCTCGGTGCCGGTCGCCTGGTTCTACCACGCCAGCGGCAGCAGCTACAAAGCCCTCGACAACGCGTACAGCTACTCGGCGGATCCGCTCGTCGACCTGGGCTTCGTCAGCATCAGCCCCGACTTCGGCGGCCCGAGCAACTACACCAACCCCACCGCGCTCGCCGTGCAGACGGCGGCCACGGCCTGGGTGCAGAGCCTCTGGAACGTCCGCGCGAGCTTCCTCCGTTCGAACTCCGGCGGCGGAGCGATGATGTGCTGGGCCTACGCGAAGAAGATGGTGCCGAACATCTACGGGGCGTACCACGCCAGCAGCGTCTTCGACGTCGAGGACCTCGCGGCGCGCGACGACACCCAGCCGAACCGCGTCCTCGCGGTGTACGGCGGAGACCGGGCGCTGATGCGCGCGACCAACCCCGCCCGGCTGCCGCAGGACGCGTGGAAGGGCATCCGCCTGCGCGTCAGCGCCGGCACGGCCGACCAGCTCGCTCCCGCCGAGCTCCACGGCGGACGTCTCCGCCGCCTGGCGCTGCCCGTCGCCAAGGAGGCGACGATCGCGTACCACAGCAGCGACGGCTACCAGGGCGGCCACATCGTCCCGACCACCACCAACAAGGACTCGGTCGAGACCTTCCGCCGCTGGCTCCAGGAGGGCCCCGCCTGATCCGCGGCAGGACCGACGCGACCCCTCCTCCCCGGGGGTCGGCGCCAGGGTCGAGCAGTGGAGGAGGAGGGCACGGCATCGCAGGCGTCCCAGCCGCCGAGAGGCGGCTCGCGAGGGCATCGCGATCCTCATCGAGGCCGACGGGACCACTCCCGTGAGCGCCGCACCGCCCGCCCCCTCCTCCACCACTCCGCTCCGACGCCAGAAGGACTCCCTGACGTGATCGACATCCTCCCGCGACGACTCCTCGTCGGCGCGCTCTTCTCGGTCGCCCTGGTGATCGTCCTCGGGATGGGGTACATCTTCTCGACCCGGGAGCCGGCCACCGGCCTCCTGGTGATCGCCGCCGGAGTCGGCGGCATCGTCGGCGCCTACGTTCTGCTGCGGGTCCCCGCGCACTGGCTGCCGGCGATGGCGCTCGCGTTCTTCGCGCTCGTCCCGACGCCGCTCACCCCCTCGACCCTGACATTCCGCATGACGCTCTGGGCGGTCATCCTCGTGATCTGGGCGATCCGGCGCGGGCTCGCTCCCGAGCTGTGGCGCGCCCCCGTCAAGGCGTGGACCCGCGAGCTCGTGCTCTCCCCGTGGCGGGCCGTGGTGATCCTCGCGTTCATCGCCCTCATGCTCTGGTCGGCCGTGGCGACGGTGCGCGGCTCCTTCGCGAGCGAGGGCGTCTCGTGGCTGTTCAGCTTCGCGATCTGCGTGGGCGTGCCGATGCTCGTCTTCGACGCCCAGCGCGAGGCCGTGCTGCTGCGCAAGACGTGGGTGATCCTCTCCGGGCTGCTCGCCCTCTACGCCGCCCTCGAGCTGGTCGCGCAGAGCTCCCCGATCCTCGGTGCCGTCTACGGCGCCCTCGGCTACGAGCAGGACCAGCACTGGTCGCTCTACCGCGCCGAGATCACCTTCGGACACCCGCTGCTCGCCGGCACCTTCCTCACCGTGGGCGCCGGGCTCGCCTTCGGCTCCTGGCTCCAGGGCTCCCGCAAGTCGGACCTGCTGCTGGGCATCCTGGCCTCGGGCGGTGTCGTCGCGACCGTCTCGCGCGGACCGATGGCGGCCATCGCCGTCGCGGTCGTCGTCGCGCTCGTCGCCGTCGGCTTCCTCAACCCGGACCGCTCGCTGCTCCGGCCCGGCTCGATCCTGATCGCCGGCCTCATCGCGGGCGTCGGAGTCCTGAACTTCGAGCCCGTCACCGCCCGCAACAACAACCTCGACGCCTCCATCTCGGCCGGCGCCCGCGACCTCGCGGTGACCGTGTCGCTGAAGGCGGCCGAGCTCACGCACTGGCTCGGCTCCGGAGCGGCGACGTCCGGCATCAGCGGCAGGCGGTTCTCGGACGTGGTCATCGAGAACTCGTTCCTGCAGCTGCTGATCAGCGTCGGCATCCCCGGCCTGCTGTTCTTCGTGATCATGGTGGCCGCGATGTTCGGCGCCACGCTCAGCCGTCGCGACGTCGGCCCCGCGGCCGGCCTGCTCGGCTTCATGGTCTGCCTCGCCGGCTACAACGCCATCGACGCGGTCCGCCCCAGCCACCTGCTCCTGGGCTTCCTCGTCATCATCTGCCTGAACCCGGTGCACGTCCCCGACTTCTCGAAGGGCATCCGGATGCGCCAGCCTCTCGGGGCGCGGATCTTCGACGCGCCGATGGCCGTCGGGATGCGGGGCGACCGGTGAGCCGCCGCTCCCGCAGGAACGACTCGTCGCCGGCCGCGCTCGTCGTCCAGCAGTCGCTCGCGCCGCCGGACTCGACCACGCAGTACGTCGACTCGATCGTCGACGGCCTCGCGCCCGGCGTCGAGCTGCTGTTCTTCTCCTGGCGCAGCGCCCTGCTCGCCGACTACGACGTGCTGCACGTGCACTGGCCCGAGCTGATGATCCGCGGCCGCAGCCCGCTGCACCGCTTCCTGCGCCGCCGCGCCCTCGACGTGCTGCTGGTGCGCCTCGCACTCCAGCGCATCCCGCTCGTGCGCACGGTGCACAACCTGCACCCGCACGAGCTCGGTCCCGCCGCCGAGCGCCGCTCGCTGGCCCGGATCGACCGCGCGACCGACCTGTTCGTCCGCCTGAACCCCACGACCGTCACTCCCGGCCGGGCGCCCGCCGTCACCGTGCTGCACGGCCACTACCGCGACCAGTTCGCCCAGCACCCGCTGCCCGAGCGCGAGCACGGCCGCGTCCTCTACTTCGGCATCATCCGCCCGTACAAGGGCGTCGTCGAGCTGATGGACGTGTTCCGCGGCGTGGAGGACGACTCCCTCTCCCTGCACGTGGTCGGCAGCCCCAGCACGGGCCAGCGCGAGCTGGTCGAGGAGCGGGCCGCCCGCGACTCCCGGGTGCGCACCACGCTCCGCCGGGTCGACGACGCCGAGATGGTCGACGAGATCGGCCGGGCCGAGCTGATCGTCCTGCCCTACCGCGAGATGCACAACTCCGGCTCGATCCTGGTCGCCCTCTCGCTCGGCCGGCCGATCCTGGTGCCGCGCACGCCCACCAACACGGCCCTGGCCGAGGAGGTCGGCAGCGACTGGGTGATCGAGTACGACGGCGATCTCACGCCCGAGCTGATCACCTCCGCCCTCGAGCGCACGCGCACCCGTCCGCCGGAGGGGCTCCCCGCCCTCTCCGGGCGCGACTGGGACGTGCTCGGACTCCAGCTCAAGAAGGCCTACGAGGGCGCGATCGCCACCAAGAAGGGCTCGACCCGATGACCGGGACCACGCAGAAGCCGTCCCCGAGCCTCGGCCGCTCGGCGAGCCGCGGCGCCGCCGTCACCATCGGTGGGCAGGCGATCCGCATCGCCGTCCAGCTGGGCAGCATCGTCGTCCTCGCGCGCCTGCTCGCGCCGGCCGACTACGGCCTGCTCGCGATGGTCACGGCGATCATCGGCATCGGCGAGATCTTCCGCGACTTCGGCCTCTCCTCCGCCGCCATCCAGGCGAAGGAGATCACACCGGGCCAGAAGAGCAACCTGTTCTGGATGAACGCGGGCATCGGCCTCACCCTCACCCTGCTGGTCATCGCGGCCTCGTGGCCGATCGCCGCCCTCTACGGCGACGACCGGCTCCAGCTGCTGACCGTCGTGCTCTCCTCGACGTTCCTCCTCAACGGGATCTCGACGCAGTTCCGCGCCGACCTCGCCCGGCACCTCCGCTTCGTGAAGCTCACCCTGGTCGACATCGTCGGCCAGGTGCTGGGCCTCGTGGTCGGCGTGCTGATGGCGCTCGGCGGCGCCGGCTACTGGGCGCTGGCCGCGAGCCAGGTCGTGCAGCCGCTCATCGGCGTGCTGATGCTGGTCTTCATCACGGGCTGGCGTCCCGGCCGCTACCGCCGCGGCGAGGCGATGGGCCACTTCCTCCGCTACGGAGGCGGGGTCTTCGCCACCCAGGCGCTGACCTACGCGAGCAAGAACGTCGACTCCGTCATCATCGGCGCGCGCTTCGGCCCGGTCGACCTGGGCCTCTACAACCGCGCGTTCCAGCTGATGATGCTGCCGCTGCAGCAGCTCAACGCCCCGGCGCAGCGCGTCGCCCTGCCCGTGCTCTCCAAGCTGCAGGACGAGCGCGAGCGGTTCCGCACGTTCATCCTCTTCGGCCAGTCGGCGATGCTGACGGTGATGGGCCTCGTGCTCGCCGTCCTCGGCTCCCAGTCCGACTCGGTCATCCGGATCCTGCTGGGGGAGCGCTGGCTCGCCTCGGTCCCGATCTTCCAGATCCTGCTCGTGGCCGGGTTCTTCCAGGCCACCGCGTACTGCTCCTGGTGGGTGTTCCTCTCCAAGGGCCTCGTGCGCCAGAGCGTCTGGTACAGCCTGGCGACCCGCCCGCTGATGGTCGTCCTGATCCTGCTCGGCTCCAACTGGGGAGTGACGGGCGTCGCGGTCGCGTACGCCGGCTCGCTCGCCCTCACCTGGCCGATCGCGCTGATCTGGATCGGCCGCACCTCCGACGCCCCCGCCCGCGAGATGTTCACCAACGGCCTCCGCAGCGGCATCGCGTTCGGCTCGATCACGGTCGGCTCCTACTTCTCCACCGTCTGGATCGCCGCCGACCAGCCCGTCCTCCGCCTCCTCGTGGGCGGTGCCGCCGTCCTGGTCGGGGTCGGGCTCTGGATGCTGATCCTCCCCGCGTTCCGCCGCCAGATCCTCGGCCTCGCCGACCTGCGCCGCCACTTCCGCCGCAGCCGCCCGGCCGCCGCTCCCGCCCCGGCCACGGTCGACGCCACCAGCCCCACCGGTGACAGCGCGCTGGTCGACGGAGCCGTCACGGCCGGCACCCCCGACTCCGAGCGGCCTCCCGCCGCCGTTCCCCCCACCGAAAGAGATCGATGAAACTCAAGCTCGGCGTCGTCAAGTCCTGGAAGAAGGACTTCGTCACGACGACCCGCCTGCCCGCCCGCCGCGACGCGGCGGTGCTCCGCGCCGCCCTCGCGGACCTCCGACCCGAGCCCGAGTCGCACCTCGTGATCGCCGCTCCCGGCAGCGGCAACATCGGCGACCAGGCGATGCTGGAGGCGTTCCTCGAGAACACCACCGGTCCTGTCGTGGTCGTCCAGCGCTACGCCGGCGACGTCGTGATCCCCGAGGAGCAGGCCGACCGGGTCGAGGTCGTCGAGCTCCCGCACCTGGTCTACGGAGTGGGCGACGCGCACGCCGCCGACCTCCGCGCCTACGCCGCGCTGATCCGCCGCGCCCGCTCGGTCTCGGTCGTCGGCGCCGACATGATGGACGGCAAGTACAGCCTCCGCGGCTCGGTCCGCCGCTCCCTGCTCGCGCAGGCGGCCGCCGAGGCAGGGGTGCCCACGCGCATCCTCGGCTTCTCCTGGAACGCGGCGGCCCGCCTCGCCGCCCGCCGCTCCCTGATCGCCGCCTCCCGCGCCGGCGTCGTCCCGATGCTCCGCGATCCGCTCTCGGCGGAGCGCGCCCGGAGCATCGGCGTGCAGCGCGTCGAGGAGGTCACGGACATCGTCTTCTCGGCGCGCACCCGCGACCGCAGCTTCCGCGAGGGGCTGGGACTGCCCGAGGGCGTCCCCTTCGCGCTCGTGAACGCGAGCGCCCTCGTCGCCGGCATGGTCGACCAGGTGCCGGAGTACGAGCGCATCGTCGACCGCCTCCGCGCCGCCGGCGTGCACGTCGTGCTCCTCCCGCACGTCTCCCGCCCCATCGGCGACGACAAGGTGGCCGTCCGCGCGGTCGCCGAGCGCGTGGGATCCGAGGGCGTCACCGTCGTCGACCGCGTGCTCATGCCCGCCGAGATCCGCGGCCTCGCCGAGGACGCCCTGCTGACCGTCACCGGCCGCATGCACCTCGCGATCATGTCGCTCTCGCTCGGCGTCCCCGCGATCACCCTCGCCACCCAGGGCAAGGTCGAAGGCATCATGCGCCTCATCGGCCTGCCGCAGCTGTGCGTCGAGCCGGTCCCCGGCTTCGCCGACCGCGTCCTCCCGGTGATCGACCGCATCCTCGCCGAGCCGGGCGATGGCGGCGTGCGCGCCACCATCGACGCGGCCATGCCCGAGGTGCGCCGCCTCTCGGCGCTCAACACCCGCGGCCTCGGCGCGGAGGTCGTGCGATGAGCGCGGCGCAGGAGAAGGGATCGCGCATGCGGATCATGTTCGTCGTCACGTCGCTGCACGGCGGCGGGGCCGAGTTCGTCGCCCGCACCTGGATGGGCTGGCTCCTCGAGCAGGGCCACCACGTCGACGTGGTCACCACCTCGGTGAAGGGCACCGACGAGTACCTCCCCGAGGGCGCGGTGCTGCACCGCATCGGCGAGGGCAAGGGCCACGTCGGCAAGGCGCGGATGCTCAAGGAGCTGTTCCGCCGCCGCACCCCCGACGTCGCGGTCGCCCTGCAGGGCTACCCGAACATCGTGCTCCTGGCGTCGGCCGAGATGACCGCGAATGCGGACCGCCCGAAGACCATCGTGAGCGAGCGCAACCTCGTCTCGCTCGGCATCCCGGGCTTCTCGAGGACGCAGAAGGTGCAGCTCGGGCTCGCCAAGACGCTCTACCGCCGCGCCGACCACGTCATCGCGATCTCGCACCCCGTCGCGGGCGAGCTCGTCGCCGGCTTCGGCGTCTCGGGCGAGCGCTGCACCGTCGTGCCGAACCCGGCGACCGCCAAGGTCGACCGCTCCCGCCAGGTCTCGCGCACCCCCGGCACTGCGGCGGGCCTGCAGATCGTGCTGCCCTGCCGCCTCGTCGTCCAGAAGCGCCCCGAGCTCGCGATCCTCGCGGCCGAGGAGCTGGAGCGCCGCGGCATCCCCGCGAAGGTCGTCTCCTTCGGCGGCGGCCCGCTGCTCGGCAGCATGAAGGCGGAGGCTACCGCGCGCGGCGTGGACTTCCAGGACATGGGCTGGGTCGAGGACTGGTTCCACCACTTCGACGAGAACGCCGTCGTGCTGCTCCCGTCGCTGCGCGAGGGCTTCGGCAACGTGCTGGTCGAGGCGGCCGCCGCCGGCGTCCCCTCGGTCGCCGTGTCCGGGGCGCTCGGAGTCGCGGACGCGATCGTCCCCGGCCTGACCGGCGAGCTCGCCCTCACCCCCTCCGCCTCCGACCTCGCCGACGCGCTGATCCGCGCGAGCGAGCTCGAGATCACCGGCATCGACCGCTGGCTCGACCGCTTCTCGCTGGAGTCGAGCGGCCGCGACCTCGAGACGGTGCTCCGCCGGGTCGTGGGGCAGAAGTGACCCTCGTCTCGGTGGTGGTCCCGGCGCACCAGGAGGAGGCGCACCTCGCCTCCGCCCTGGAGCGCCTGCTGCGGCAGACCCACGCCGAGCTCGAGATCCTCGTGGTCGACGACGCCTCGACAGACGGGACGGAGGCGATCGGCCGCGCGTTCGCCGAGGAGCACGAGCGGATCCGCTACCTCCGCCAGGACGAGAACCAGGGCGTCGCCGCCGCTCGCGAGCGCGCTGTCGGCGAGGCCGCCGGCGAATGGGTCTGGCTGGTCGACGCCGACGACGAGTGGCCGGAGACCGCGGTCGAGGCCATGCTCACCGCGGGGGAGGCGGGCCGCGCCGACGTGGTGGTCGCCCAGGCGGTCACGGTCGACGCCACCGGATCCACGCCCGTCGGCTCCCTGCGCGGCCCGCTCGCGCTCTCGGGCCGGGGCGCCTTCACCGCGCTCCTGGTCGGGGAGCTGACCGGGCACCTCTGGAACAAGCTGTTCCGCCGCGAGCTGTTCGACGGCATCGACTTCACGCGGATCCGCCAGCACTCGGACCAGGCGCAGGTCGCGCAGCTGCTCGCCGCGGCCGACGAGGTCGTCGTCGTCCCCGACTCCGTCTACGAGTACCGCCTCCGCTCCGGCTCGATCATCCGCTCGGGCGCGAAGCGCGCCGACTCGCTCGCCGGGCTCGCCGCCGTGATCGAGCGGACGGCCCGCGGGCTCGACCCGCGCATCCTCGACTCGCAGGACTACTCCTACTACCGCGCGCGCTTCTCCCTGCTCTCCCGCTTCAAGGACGCCACTTCGGGCGCGCACAGCCCCGAGGAGGCCGACCGGCTCTGGCGGGCCGCGCACGACGAGGCGGGACTCCGGCACCTGGTCGCGCTCGTGCGCCGGCGCGACCTCAAGCGCTCCGTCCTCTTCGGGCTCGCCGCCGCGGCGCCCGCGCTCTACCGTGCGGCGATGAGCGCCGGGAACGGACGCCGGTGACCGTCGTCTCCATGGTGAGCGGAGAGGCCGGAGTGCGCTTTCCGGCAATCGAGTCCTCGTCACTATTCCGTCGAATGTGCGGCGCGGACGATACACCCTTAGTCTTGATCCTCGGTCGCATTCTGCGACCGAGCCTGCGTCCTTCTCTGAGCCTTGTTCACCTCGGATGGAATTCACGAGCGGTACGACCGGGCACAAGGGGGAGAGAATGAAGCTGCTGAAGCCTGCGGGCGGGGCCCGACGCGAATGGGTGGATTTCGCCAAGGGTGCCGCCATCCTGATGGTCGTGTACTACCACACGTCGTTGTACCTCGGTGACATCGGGGTCGAGAACACTCTCGGCCGCATCAAGGTCGTGTTCGAGCTGTTCCCGATGCCCCTCTTCTTCCTGGTGTCCGGTCTCTTCGGCTCGCGCATCCGCACCTGGAGCTTCGGCGACCTCTGGCGCCGCAGGCTGTACCCACTGCTCTGGCTCTACGTGGTCTGGTCCGTGATCCGCATGGCCTTCTACCTGGTCGTGCCGCTCGCGAACGGCGGACTCGGCGAGCTCCCCGCGACCGACCCGCTCAACCTGCTCCTGCTGTTCTTCTGGCCCAGCAGCAGCTACTGGTTCATCTACGGCCTCGTCCTCTTCACGCTCGGCGCGTGGCTCCTGCGCAAGGTCGACCACCGCGTGCAGGTCGCCCTCGCCGCGGTGATGGGGACGATGTTCACCACCGGTCTCCTCAACACGACCAACGTGGGCTGGAACCGC
This sequence comes from Rathayibacter sp. AY1B4, assembly GCF_002932815.1. Classification (NCBI taxonomy): domain Bacteria; kingdom Bacillati; phylum Actinomycetota; class Actinomycetes; order Micrococcales; family Microbacteriaceae; genus Rathayibacter; species Rathayibacter sp. AY1B4. Next base: position 58,978 of record NZ_PSWN01000019.1, read on the forward strand.
ATCGGCGCCCTGTTCGTCTTCTTCCTGGTGGGCACGCTCTACTCGAAGAGGATCATCGACTTCGTCGAGCAGAAGGGGAGCCGCGCGTTCCTCTACGTCACTCCGGTCTTCGTCGTGCTGAGCGCGGTGCTCTTCCTCTTCCCGATCCGCTGGGTGCCGTTCCTCGCCCTCGCCGGCCAGATGGCCGCCGTCGCGATGGGCATCCTCGTGTCGCGGGCCCTCTCCCGAGTGCGATTCCTGAACTTCTTCACGATCTGCGGCGAGCGCAGCCTGCACATCTACCTGCTGCACCTCTACTTCATCGTGATCGCCATCACGATCCTGCGGGTGATCCTCCCCGAGGACCGCTCCGAGATCGGCGGCTTCGAGGTGCCGCTGCTGCTGGTCGTGATGGTGCTCGCGGTCGTCCTCTCGCTCTTCGTGACCCGCTACCTCTCGAAGGTCAAGTGGATCTACGTCCCCCCGGCCGCCCTCGGCGGCCCCGGCAAGCGGCGCAAGCCCGTGCCCGTCCCTGCGCGCGGCCCCGGAGTCGTCTCCGATCCCGCCGCGGTCCCGGCCGATGAGCCCGGCACCTCCCCCAGTCACGAGAAGAAGAGAGCGGAGTCCCACGAGTGAAGACGACACGAGCACGCAGAGCCGGAGTCCTGGCGGCCGTCGTGGCCGTCGCCCTCGGGCTGGCCGGCTGCTCCTCGCAGCCCGAGCCCGTCCGCACGCCCGACGGCTTCACGACGGAGAAGGCGATCGAGTACCGCTCGGTCGACGGCGTCTCGCTGAAGGCCGACGCCTGCCTCCCCACCGCGGGCGGCACCGACCGCCCCGCGCTGCTGATGCTGCACGGCGGAGGGTTCGTCGACGGCGCCCGCGACGAGGGCGGGATGACCGAGCTCTGCGAGTACTACGCCGAGCGCGGCTTCGTCTCGGTCTCCGTCGACTACCGCCTCCTCCAGGACAGCCGGTACCCCGGCCAGATCGAGGACGCGCAGGCCGCCGTGGAGTGGCTGCGCGAGCCCGCGCAGGTCACGCGCTTCGGCCTCGACCCCGCCCGCATCGGCGTGATGGGCAGCTCCGCCGGAGCGATCATCGGAGCGACCATGGGCACGCTCGGCGAGGGCTCCCTCTCCGAGGGCTCGCGGGTCAAGACGGTCGTCGCCTTCTCGGCGGTCGCCGACATGACCGAGACCGGGATGTCGCTGGGCACGCCGGTGCCCGAGGCGAAGGAGCAGATCCTCTCCTACCTGGACTGCGACGAGATCGACTCGACGACCTGCCCGCAGAGCATCCCCGCGTCGCCGATCACCTCGGTCGACTCCACGGACGCCCCGCAGATCTGGCTGACCTCCGAGGACGAGCTCGTCCCGGTCGAGCAGGCCGACGCGATGCAGGTCGCCCTGCAGGACGCCGGAGTGGCGTCCGAGGTCGGCGTGGACGGCTCCGGCCACCACGGGCTCCAGAACAACACCCCGAACAACAAGAAGGCGATCCTCGCCTTCCTGCAGGCCCACCTCTGATCCACCGCTCCCGCGCGAAACCTCGCGGCCGGTTCCGCGCAACGCGGACGACACATCACGACGCTACAGTCAGACCCCCTGCACTCCGGTGCAGTCGACGAAAGGGACACCACACACCATGACCTTGAACGGACTGTTCGCCGGCATCGGCCGGAGGTGGGTCTACATCGTCGCCTTCGCTCTGCTCGGCGCCGTGGCGGCCCTGGTACTCAACGCCGTCCTCCTCCCGCAGTACAAGGCGGACGCACGCGTGTACGTCGCGGTCTCCTCGTCCGGAGTCCTCTCGACCGCGGACCGGGTCGCGGCCAACAGCGCCGCCTCCCAGGCCACGGTCACCTCCGTCGCCCTCGGCACCTCGGACACCGTCCTGCAGGGCGTCATCGACGGCCTCGGCATCGACGAGCCCATCGAGGACTTCGCCAAGCGCGTGACCGTCCTCGCCGAGCCGGAGTCCGTGGTCATCACGATCTCGGCCACCGACCCCTCGCCCGAGCAGGCCGCGGTCATCGCCAACGCGGTCGCCGCCCAGCTCGACGCGGCCGTGAAGGGCGCCGACCCGACGACCACCACGAACGGCGTCGCCGTCCCGCAGATCCAGCTCCAGGTGCTCAGCCAGGCGCTCCCGCCGGAGCTGCCGGTCACCGGTGGCATCCTCGTCCTGCTCGCGCTCGGCATCCTCGGCGGCGCCGTGGTCGGCGTGGGAGTGGCGATCGTGATGACCGCCCTCGACCGCCGCCTCCGCAGCGGCGACGACGTCCGCTCCGCGATCGACCGGCCGCTGCTGGGCATCGTCCCGGTCAAGGCCACCAAGCTCGACGAGATGCTGAACTCGACCGAGATCCCGGCCCGCTACTCGGCCGTCGCGTTCGAGCTCTCCGCCATCGCGCGCACCCGCTCGTACTCCTCCTTCGCGATCGCCCCGGCGTCCGAGAAGACCCCGCACACCGCCAGCGCGGTGCTGCTCGCCAAGGCGCTGGCCGTGCTCGGCTCGTCCGTCGTGATCGTGGACGGCACCGCCGAGGGCTCGGCTCTCGCTTCCGCCTCGGGCGGACGCCCGGGCCTGCGCGAGGTGCTCGCCGGAGCCGCCTCGCTCGACGACGCGATCATCAAGCGCTCGACCGACCGCGTCGACCTGCTCCCCGCGGGCGGCGCCCAGGCCGGCACGCCGATGCCGACCGACGCCCTCCGCGCGCTGGTCGAGGAGCTCGAGAAGGTCTACGACATCGTCCTGATCGTCACCGGCACTCTCGGCGCGACCGAGCAGTCGCCGACCTTCCGCGGCGTGGCCGACGGCGCCGTCCTCGTCCTGATCGAGGGCAAGGTCGACTCGCCCCAGGCCGCCGCCGATGTCCACTGGATCGAGACCGCCGGCACCCCCGTGGTCGGCGCGGTCGTCCTGGCCCGCCACAAGCTGCAGAAGGCCCCCGCGATCGTCTGATCGCGTCCTCGCACGCTGCGGAGAGCGCACCCCGGCCCCGGCCGCGGTGCGCTCTTCCGCGTCCGGGGACTGCGCGGTGCCCGCCCGCGCGGTGCCCGCCCGCGCGGTGCCCACCCGGGCCTGGCTGCCCTCTCTCCGGGCTCAGCCGGCCTCTCCGACGTCTGGCCGTCCCCCGCGAGCCCGCTGACCCAGCGAGCCCGCTCACCCCGCGAGCCCGCGGAAGTCGCGGTACTCGCGCGCGAGCACGCCGACCTCTGCGGACGCAGGAGGAGGCAGCGCCTCCGTCCGGAGCCCGCGGGCACTCCGGGGCCCGGCCGGTCCCTCCGGCCCTCCAGCCTCTCCAGCGCCCGCCGTGCCGGACCAGGCCCCTCTCCGGCTCCCGCGAGCCCGCTCGCCCCGCGTGCCCGCAGAAGTCGCGGTACTCGCGCGCGACTCCGCCCACTTCCGCGGACTCGACAGGAGGCGGCGTCGCCGTCCGGGCCCGCCCGACTCCCCGGGACCTGCCCGGCCCGTCCAGCCCTCTCCAGCGCCCGCCGTGGCCGGACCAGGTGCCTCACCGGCTCCCGGGAGCCCGCTCACCCCGCGAGTCCGCAGAAGCCGCCGTACTCGCGCGACTCCGCCGGCTCCCGCCTGGTCGGCGGGAGGCGGGCACACGCAGAACCGCCGCCGTCGAGGGGACGACGGCGGCGGTTCTGTGCGCGGGCAGCGGATCAGGTCACGGCGTGCAGGCCACGTTCCCGATCAGGTCCTTCCCGGAGTTGGAGCAGCTCAGCGTGTTGCCGCTGGTGGACCAGTTGGACGGCTGGTGGAGGTAGACCACCGCGTTGCTGGTCTTCAGCGCGAGGTTCCCGCTGATCGTGTTGTCGTTGCCCGAGCCGTCGGCGCGGGTGATCACCTGGTAGCCGTAGGTGGTGGTGCCTGCGGCGGAGTTGCCCGCGGCCAGCCAGCCGTTGCCCGAGACGAGGATCAGCGAGACCACGTCCGAGGCGAGCCGCGATCCGCCGACGACCGTGTTCCCGATGATGTCGCCGTCGAGGGTGCCCTCCTTGGCCTCGATCGGCTCGGCGCCGGTGTCGCTGATCGTGTTGTCCACGACGGCGATGCGGGCCGTGCGGTCCGGGTCGCAGTCGTTGTACTCGCACCAGTTGCGGTCGGAGGTGCCGACGTAGACGCCCTCGCCGTACTTGGCGGAGACGATGCCGGTGCGGCGGATGGTGCTGCCGACGATCAGGGAGTCGGTGGTCTGGTTGCGGAAGTGAACCGCCTCGTAGCCGATCTCGCTCACCGTCAGGCCGGCCATCTGGACGCCCTTGCTGGCGAGCACCTGGATGCCCTGGAAGGAGCTGCGGACCGAGAAGCCCACGAGGTGGACGTCGCTCACCGTGTTCAGGATGAGCGCGGTACCGCTCGAGGTGGATCCGGAGGTGAGGACCGCGTTGGGCGAGCCGCAGATCCAGATCGACCCGGGCTGGGCGGCGGTGCCGCGGAGGGCGAACTTGCCGGTGTAGACGCCGTCGGCCAGGCGGATGACGTCGCCGGAGGAGGGGTTGGTCAGGGCCGTGACGAGCTGCGCCGAGGTCGACACCGTCTTGGTGGCGGCGGGGCAGTCGAAGGCCGCGAGCAGCGAGGCGCGGGAGGCGAGGATGTCGGCCGAGGTGGTGGCCGACTCCTTCAGCCGCGAGTCGCGGCCGGCGTCGTCGGTCGCCGTGACGGTGTACGTGTAGGCGCGTCCCGCCTCGGCGGTCTCGTCGCGGTACTGGCGCACCGGGTCGGCGACGGTGCCGACGACCGTGTCGCCGGAGCCGTCCTCGTTCGAGCGGTGCACGTCGTACGAGACGACCCGCGAGCTGAAGGGCGCGTCCCAGGCGACGGTGTAGCCGTCGGTCAGGGGGGAGAGCTCCACGGCGTCGGTCGCGAGGCCGTCCTCGGCGAGGACGAACGCGTCGATGATCAGGTTCTTGTCGGTCGACTTGGAGTTCTTCGTCCCCGTGTAGGAGATGGTCACGGTGTGCGTGCCCTCGGCGAGGTCGGTCGTCTCGTAGACCGGCACCTGGTACTGCGCGGTCGAGCTGTAGCGGTCGACCTTGGTGACGGGTCCGCCGTCGACCGAGACCGCGGCGATGCCGGAGGAGGAGGTCTTCCGGCTGATCCAGCGCCACGACGTGCCGACGAAGGTGAACTTCACCGATCCGGCGGAGGTCAGGTACTTCATCCCGCCGCCGCTGTCGCCGCCCGCCATCGATCTCCACGAGCCGGTGTACTGCAGCGCGGGGTCGGTCTCCTGCACGAGGAGGCTGGTCGCTCCGGAGGGATCGAGCACGGGGCCGTCGTCCTCGCCGCCGCCGGTCTCGTCGGTCGGCTCCTCGGTGGCGGGAGTCGCGCGGGTGATGTCGAACGCGTCGATGACGAGGTTCTTGTCGCTCGCGGAGCTGTTGGCCTTGCCGCTCCAGGCGATCTTGACCGTGTGGACGGTGTCGGCGAGGTCCTTCTTCGTGAACACCGGGACCTGGTACGCCGTGGTCTTCGTGTACCGGTCGACCGAGGTGCTCGCGCCGTCGACCGTGACGGTGGCGATGCCGGCGGAGGCGGTGGTGCGGCTGACCCAGCTGAAGCCGGTGCCGCGGAAGCTGAACGAGACGGAGCCGGTGCTGTTGAGGAACTTGATCCCGCCGCCGCTGTCGCCGCCCGTCATCGTGCGCCACGAGCCGCTGTAGGTCAGCGAGGAGTTCGTCTCCTGGATCCGGGTGCTCTGCCCGGCGCCCGGGTCGAGAGTGGCCGCGGAGGCGGCGGGCGCCGTGAGGGGGGCGACCAGGATGCCGAGAGCGGCGATCAGAGCGGTGGTGAGGGAGAGGCGTGCGCGTCGTCGGCGAGGGCGGGTCGGGTCTGGCGTCGTCTGAGGATTCACGATCGGCTCCGGGTCTTCGAGGGGGCGTCGGGGGCGGTTCGAGGGGGCTGCTCAAGGGGGTGGTGCTGGTCCTCCCGACGCTATAGACGGGCCTTGCGACTGACGGCTGGATGAGACGGATTCAGGTTGTAGTGCCCCATTCGGGCGTGGTGGTCGGGCTTGTATCAGCGATTCCGCTGAAGGACTGGCGAACCGCCGCGCATGCGTGTACGCGGAACGGTCACACGCGCTGTCGACGACGGATCGGAGGGCGGATGTCGGATCGGGAGGAGACTCCGGGAATGCCCGTCCGCGGAATGGACGAGGGGGAGTGCTGCTCGGTCGAGGAACGGCGACCCTATCCGGCGACTCTGGACACGGCCCCGGGCCGGGCCGCTGGGCGAGAGAATTGACCGGGCGTTCACCGGGCCGACCCCGCGCCGAAACACTGCGATGATGGGCTGTCCACTGGTGATCGCCGTCGCACCCGCGTCGCGGATCACCCGCCGCGGGCCGAGCGGCGGTCCCGACGAGAGGGAGGACGCGATGGACACGGCCACGACCGCGACCGGCGACCGCCCGTCCACCCCGCCGTCCCGGGAGCGCCCGAGACGCCACCGGAGCCGCGCTCGCACCGTGATCGGACGGCTCCTGCTCGTCCCCCTCGTGGTGCTCGCCCTCTTCGGCGCCGGGATCCCGCTCTACGTCACGCCCCCGATCGACCCGATCCCCGAGCAGGCGGACGCGGTCTTCGTGCTCGGCCCGTCCACGAGGGCGCGCGTCGAGTTCGCCCGCCGGATCATCACCTCCGGAGCGACGGACACGATGGTGCTCTCGGTCGGCCCCGGCGAGATGAACGCTCCCTACGAGGCCAAGAAGTACAAGAAGTGCAACGAGCCCGGCGGCGACGTCCTCTGCTACTCCGCCGACCCGCTCACGACCCAGGGAGAGGCCCGGCAGCTGCGCGACATGGCCGAGCAGTACGGCTGGGACCACGTCATCGTGATCACCAACGCCTCCCACCTCGTGCGCGCCGAGATGATCATCGAGCGCTGCTACTCCGGCGAGCTCTCGATGGTGCCCTCGGGCGAGCCGATGGGCCTGGACTACCTGGTGAACCAGTACGTCTACCAGACCGGCGCGTTCCTCAAGGCCTTCCTGGTCACCAACGGCTGTTGACGCGAGCACTCCTCCTCGAGCCGCCGAGCCCGCCTGCGCTAGTCTGCCCGGGGCGCCATCGGCCCCGAGCCCGCTCCTGCGGAGCCCGGCCGGCCCGGCCCACGACGGCAGCGCGGCAGGAGGATCGACCGGGGAGACCCGCGACGCTCCCCGCTCCGCACCGGTCACCCCCACGCGAACCCCTCCGAAAGGCCCGCCCGTGACACCTGCCCGATCGATCTTCGCCGTCGGCCGCGGCCAGTACGAGAACATCGGCGACATCATCCTGCGCCGCCAGCTCCTCGACTGGCTCCGCGAGGCGGGTCCGCTCCACGTCTACGTGGGCCACTCGCCGTGGGGCTACGACGACGGCCTGCGCCTGGGCCCGGACGACACGGTGTACCGCTCGCTCCTGCGCTGGTACGCGGCGCTCGCCCGCGAGGCCCTCGCCGGCCGGGCGAACTCGGTGTTCAAGCCGGGAGAGATCCAGCTGACCCTGATCGGGATGAAGGAGCACCTCGTGATGCTCCCGGGCATCGCCCTGGTGCGCCTCGGCGGCGGCCGCGTGATCCGCGCCGGCGTGGGCACCCGCAACTTCGCCCCGCTGCCCCGCGCGATCATGTGGCCCTCGATGGCGCTCTCGAGCTACACCCGCTGGCGCGACGACAAGACGGCCGGCTACATGCGCGTCGGCGCCGCCATGCCCGACCTCGGCTACGGCGAGGGCTCGAGCGACGCGGAGCTGACCGCGTTCGCCGCGCAGCCCGACGAGGAGCGGCGCGTGCTGGTCCTCTCCCTCCGCGAGGACCACGAGGTGGACGCCCGCCCCTACCCCGAGCAGGAGTGGCTGGCCGCGATCAAGGGCTTCGCCGAGCGCGAGGACCTCGACATCGTCGTCGTCACGCAGGTCGCCGTCGACGCCGAGCGCTCCCGCCGTCTCGCGGCCGACCTCGACGCGGACATCCTCGACTGGGATCCGGCGCACACCCACGACGAGCACGAGATCCTGCTGCGCGAGCTCTACCGCACGGCCCGCGTCGCGATGAGCGACCGGCTGCACGTGATCATCATGGCGTTCACCGAGGGCGCGGCCCCGGTGAGCCTGCAGATGGACGGATCGACGAAGGCCTCGCGCCACTTCGAGACCATCGGGATCCACGACGTCACCGTCGACATGTCCCGGACGACCCCGGCCGCCGGCGTCGAGACCTTCTCCGCCGTGGTCGCCCGCCGGAGCGAGCTGCTCGAGAAGCTGCTCGTCGCCCGCGGACGCCTCCGCGGCGTCCGCGACGACATCCAGGCGCTGCTCGCCGTGCCGCCCCGCAGCCGCCCGGCCGCCGCGGCAGCCCCTGCCGGCCCGAAGACGCGGGTGTACCACGTCGGCCGCAGTGGAGAGGTCCCCGGAGGCATGACGCAGGTCGTCAACGGGTACCTGCGCTGGCCGTTCGAGCGCTCGGACGTCCGGGTGATCTCCTCCCGCACCGCTCCGGGCGAGCACGTCGCCGCGGCCCGCCTGGCCGCCGGCGCCGCCGCCCGCATCGTCGCGATCGCGCGCCGCGAGCCCGGCGCCGTGATCGTCGTCCACCTCTCGGAGCGCGGCTCGTTCCTCCGCGAGGGGTCCCTCCTCCGCCTCGCGCACCGCCTGGGCCTGCGCACGGTCGCCCACCTGCACGGCAGCGAGTTCGCCGCCTTCACCGCCGCGCACCCGCGCCTGGTGAAGGACGTGCTGCGCAGCGCGGACGAGATCATCTCGCTCTCGGAGGAGACCTCGGCGATCTGCCGCCGCTACGTCCCCGCCGACCGCGTGCACCTCGTGCCCAACGCGCTCGAGCAGGGCACCCCGCGCGAGAAGACCCGCACCGTCGTCTTCGGCGGCGTCGTCAGCCACCGCAAGGGCGTCGACGTGCTGCAGAAGGCGTGGGCGGAGGTCGAGGGCAAGGAGGGCTGGCGCCTGCTGGTCGCCGGTCCGATCCGCGAGCCGGAGGTCGTCGACCGCGGCGTCCCGGGGATCGAGTTCCTCGGCTCGCTCGAGAACGCCCGCCTGCTCGCCCTGCTCGACGAGGCGTCCATCGCCGTCCTGCCCTCGCGCGACGAGGCGATGCCGATCTTCATCCTCGAAGCCCTCGCCCGCGACGCCGCCGTCGTCTCGACCGCGGTCGGCGGCATCCCCGAGGTCCTCGGCGACGGCTGCGGCCGCGTGGTCGCGCCCGGAGACGTGGAGGGCCTCGCCGCCGCGCTGACCGAGCTCATCACCGACGAGGACGCCCGTGCCGAGGTCGTCGAGAAGGCCGGGGCGCGCTTCCGCGAGCGCTTCTCCGCCGACGCCGTGTTCCCGCGGGTCGAGGAGGTCTGGCTCGGCTGAGCCGCCTGCGACTTCGCCCCGGATCGCGCCCCGGGCCCCGCTCCGGGCCTGGGCGGAGCCGCAGGAGCGTAAAATCGGTGGAGTCCGCGTCGCCGTGCCGTCGCGCGCCCATCCGTCCGCTCCCGGACGCCTTCTCCCTCCATCCCAGAGAGGCTCGACCGTGGCCATCGCCGCCGACTCCGACCGCCGCCTGTGGACCCTGCCCCTCGCGCGCGCCGTGATCGCGGCGGTCGCCGGCTGCGTCGTCACCTTCTCGCCCGACCACGGGCCAGCCTTCGGCCTCGCCGTCTTCGGCGGCTTCGCGATCGCGACCGGCGCCGTCTCGCTCGCCCTCGGGCTCCGCAGCTGGAGCGGCCGGGCCCGCCCGCTCGCCCTCGGCTCCGCGGTGCTCACCCTGGTCGCCGGAGTCGCGGCGCTCGTCGCGCTCCCGGTCGCCAACCTGCTCTCCTTCGTCGCCCTCGTCGCCGGCTGGGCGCTGCTCTCCGGCTTCCTCGAGTTCTCGAGCGGCCGCCGCGGTCAGGGCCTCGCCGCCCGCGACTCCGTGATCGTCGGCATCGGCACGATGCTCCTCGGCGCCGCCTTCGGACTCCTCCCGCCCCACCCCGTCGTCACCGTCGGCCTCCTCGGCGCCTACGCCGTGATGGTCGCCGTCTTCCTCGCCATCGCGGCGTTCTCGCTCAAATGGGCCGCCGGCGCCGACGCAGCCACCGGACACGATCCCGTCGCCCCCACGACACCGACCTCCGGAGGAGACCGATGACCGCCGAAGGCCAGCAGCCCGACCCCGCCTCTCCCGCCGACCGCGCCTCGGCGGCCGACTCCGCCCCGGCGCGCGACCCCGGCGAGTTCACGCCCCGCACGTTCCAGCCGACCCGCAAGGACCGCCTGCGCCCGCTCGAGCTCATCGGCTTCTCCGCGGTGATGGCGGCCTTCGTCGGCCTCGTCGTCATGCTCTCGACCCGCGAGCCTGTCGTCGCGCTCATCTCGTTCGGCGTCGCCTTCATCGTCGTGCTCGTCGCGATCGCCATGTTCTCGCTGACCTTCAAGCCGGACGAGGCCGAAATCGCGGACATCGACGAGCAGGACTCCGCTCACTAGGTGAGGGACGGCTCCGCCGCTCCCAGTCGACCGGGAGCACGCCGCGCGGGCGGATAGACCCTTCCGCCGCGCATGCTGATGGAGCAGCCCGGAGGGCGTCTCGAGATCCCGCCTGCGCACGCGGGCGCCGCTTCCGCGTCGGTGGTCGCGCGTAGCGTGCGGAGGGTGGCGGAGGCGATCGGGCGGTGGTGGCAGAGGCGGCGGTTCTCGCGCGGCGCCGACGTCCCCTACGCGGTCGGCACCTACCGGGAGGCCTGGGCGTCCTACCCCGTCCTGGTGCGGCAGTACCGGCCCGAGTACAACGAGGGCATCGTGCTCAGCCAGATCCCGCCCGCGGCCGACGTGTACCTGTGCTGGCTCTGCGACGCCGGACACGTCTTCGTCGCCACTCCCGAGGAGCAGCGCCACCGTCCCGGCCGGGAGCGGCGCCGCTCCTCCTGGTGCCCCGACTGCGCCGAGCTCGCCTCGCCGCGCCTGCCCCGGGCCGCGCCGATGATCGGCGGCCGGCTCGCCGAGGTGCTCGCGCCGACGGCCGCCCCCGACGACGGCTCCTTCGTCCTCCTGGCGCCGCCCGCCGTGATCGCGCGGGGGCTCCCGATGTCCGCGTCGCCCACCGGCCGCGGGTCCGCGTCACCCGCCGACCCGAGCGGATCCGCGCCCGCCGCGTCGCCGACTCCTCCGTCCGCTCGATCGAGTCCTCCAGCTGCCGCCGCTCCGGCCGCGCGCCCGCCCGCTCCTCCCGCCTCCGCCGTTCCGGCCGCGGTCCCGTCCGCCGGTCGGCCTCCTCGCGGTGCCCGACGTGCTCGAGTCCGTGACGGCCGGTGGAGTCGTACTCGATCGCGACGCGCAGCTCGCCGAGCACCAGGT